>JAQGIN010000391.1 GCA_028291125.1 Caulobacter sp. | reverse complement strand
ACATCCGCGACGGCGCCCGGATGGTCCGCGCCCCGGTGGCCGACATCCTGGCGGTGCGCGCGGTCGGCAACTACGCCGAGTTCGTGCTGGCCGACGGCCGCCGGCCGATGACCCGCTCGTCGCTGGTCGCGCTCGAGGGCCAGTTGGCCGGCCACGGCTTCCTGCGCACCCACCGCTCGTGGCTGGTCAATCCGGCCCGGGTCACCGGCCTCAGGCCCGAGGGTTCGGGCGACTACGCGGTGGAGCTTGGCGCGGTGCAGGCGCCCTTGTCGCGCCGCTTCCCCGAAGCCTTGGCGGCGCTGCGGGGGTAATCGCCTGAGCGCTCGGGAAACGCCCTCGTCCTTCGACAAGCTCAGGATGAGGGCGACTGCGAAGGCCATCGTGTAGAAATCCTCACCCTGAGCTTGTCGAAGGGCGGGGATTTCGGGCCAAGACGCTGGCCGCCCCTAGAGCAGCATCAGCGCCATGGCGATGTCGTCCTCGACCCGGCCGTCCGACAGCCGGCCGCGGCCGACGAACCGGCCCTCGTGGCGGAAACCCAAGCGCTCATAGAGCCGGATCGCGCCGATATTGCCGGCCCCGGTCATCAGCTCGACGCGGCCGATGGGCGGGTCCAGGCGCCGGGCGGCGGTGATCAGCGCCCCAAACAGCGCCGAGCCGACGCCCCGGCCCTGCCAGTCGGGGTGCACGGCGACGGTGAGGTCCGACAGCACGTGGCCGAACAGGGCCGGCGTCATGCGCACCGCGTGGATCTCGCCGCACAGCGCGCCGTCCGCCGACCACGCGCCCAGGCCGATCCCCTCGGCGGCGGCCTTCTCCAGGAAGCCGACGACATAGGCCGGGGTGATCTCGTCGGGCATGCGCGCCAGGCCGCCGGGCGTCACCGCCGCGGCCTTGTGCAGGGCCAGCAATGCGGCGGCGTCGGCGGCGGTCAGCGGGCGGATCGAGCAGGCGGCGGTCACGCGGTCCTCTGGAAGGGGTAGAAGTCGCCGCCAAGCTGCAGGATCTGGCTCAGCTCGTCCAGCGCCTCGCGGGTCTCGACGATCAGGGCCGGATCGATCAGGTCGGCCGGGGCTAGGCGGTCGCGATAACGGCGCGTCGCCCAGTCGGTCAGGCGCGCGTGCAAGGCGGCGTCCAGCCGCTGGGCCGGATTGGCCGCCGCCAGTTCGGCCTCCGTCAGCACCACCCGCAGCCGCAGGCAGGCCGGGCCGCCGCCGTTGCGCATGCTCTGGCGAACATCGACATACTCGACCCGGCCGATCGGGCCGTTGGAGACCGCCAGCGCTTCGGCCGCCGCCCGGGCCCGGGGATTGTCGCGGGTCTCGACCGGGGCCAGCAGCAGCAAGCGGTCCTCGTCCGGCAGGGCCAGGAGCTGCGAATTGAACAGATAGCTGGCGACCAGGTCGGCGATCGGCAGGTCGGCCTCGCGGATCTCGACGAACACCGGTTCGAACAGCCCGCCGGTGGCCCCGCGGATCCCGGCCTCGACCGCGGCGCGGTCGGCGAAGGCGCTTTCGTGGAACAGCAGGCAGGTCTTGGTCCCGACGCAGACCACGTCGTTATGGAAGGCCCCGCCGTCGATGGCGGCACGGGCCTGGCGGGCGAACACCGCCCGAGCGGTTCCGTGGCGCCGCGCCACCGCCTCGAACGCCTCGCGGGTCTGGCGGGCCGGATAGACGCCGTCCCAATGCTCCCAGGCCTCGCGGCCCCAGACGAACAGATTGACCCCGCGCTGGCCATGCTCGGCGCACAACCGCACGTGGTTGGCGGCCCCCTCGTCGGCGAAGTGCGGCTGGGCGGGCAGCGGGTCGTGCACCATGAACCGGCGCTCGTCCGGGAACAGCCGGCGCAGGGCGCGGGCGGTCTGGGCCGGCTCCAGGCTGCGGTGCAGATGGGTCAGCAGATTGGCGGGGGTGAAGTGCACGCGGCCGTCGGCGGCGTCGGCGCTGGGGGTGACGGTGGCGGCGTTGGCGGCCCACATCGCCGAGGCCGAACAGGCCGCCGCCGCCAGGGCCGGCTCGGCGCGCCAGGCCTTGTCCAGCACCCCGGCGTCGGAGCCGGCGAAACCCAGAGCGCGCAGGAAGCCGACATCGGGCCGCTCGTGCGGCGGCAGCACGAACTGCGGTACGCCCCAGTCGGCGAGTTGGCGCATCTTGGCCAGGCCCTCCAGCACCGCCGCGCGGGGATTGGAGGCCTCGCCGGCGCTGCGCTGGCTGGCCAGATTGCCCGGCGACAGGCCGACATAGGAATGGGTCGGACCGACCAGGCCGTCGACATTGGCCTCATGTGCGATCATGGCCGCAAGCCTTTGATCTCGCTAATGGTCTGCAGCACCTTCGCGGCCTCGAAACTGGCCACCGGATAGGCGCAGTAGTCGGCGGCGTAATAGGCGCTGGGCCGGTGGTTGCCCGAGGCCCCCAGACCGCCAAACGGCATCGTGCCCGCCGCCCCGGTGGTCGGCCGGTTCCAATTGACCACCCCGGCTCGGATCTGCTTGAGGAAATCGTCCCAAAGGCCTGGATCGTTTGAGATAAGTCCGGCCGACAGGCCGTAGCGCGTGGCGTTGGCGGCGCCGACCGCCTCGGCGAACGACGCCGCCCGGCGCACCTGCAGCAGCGGCGCGAACAACTCTTCGTCCGCCACCTCCACCCCGGTGACGTCGACCAGGCCCGGCGAGACGAAGGCCTCGCCCAGGCTGGCGATCGGGGCCAGACGCCGCACGGTGCGCCCGCCCAGCCGCTCGGCCCCGGCCACGGCGGCGGCGGCGGCCCGGGGCGAGATCAGCGGCCCCATGAACGGTTCGGCCGCGCCGTTCCACGGCCCGACAATCAGCCGATCGGCCAGGGCGGCGACGGCGTCGATCACCGCCTGGCCGGCCGGGCCGTCCTCGACGATCAGCCGCCGGGCGCACGAACAGCGCTGGCCGGTGGTGATGAAGGCCGATTGCACCACCAGGGCGGCGATCGCCTCCGGATCGCCGGCGTCCCAGACCACCAGCGGATTGTTGCCGCCCAACTCCAGGGCCAGGATGACGTCGGGCCGGTCGGCGAAAATTCGGCGGAAATAGGCCCCGGCCGACGCCGAGCCGGTGAACAGCAGGCCGTCGATGGCCTCGGCGATCAGGGCCGCGCCGGTGTCGCGCCCGCCCTGCACCAGATTGACCACGCCGGGCGGCAAATCGGCCTCCTCCAGCGCCTCGACCAGCATCTGGCCGGCCAGCGGCGTCTCCTCGGACGGCTTGAACACCACGGTGTCGCCGGCCAGCAGGGCCGGGACGATATGGCCGTTGGGCAGGTGGCCCGGGAAGTTGAACGGCCCCAGCACCGCCATGACCCCATGCGGCCGGTGACGCAATACCGCCTGGCCAAAGGCGGTGGGCAGATGGCTCTCGCCGGTGCGCTCGTCATAGGCCTTCAGCGAGGCGTCGACCTTGGCCCGCATCGAGCCCAGCTCGGCCTTGGTCTCCCAGAGCGCCTTGCCGGTCTCGCGGCTCAGGGCCTCGGCGAAGGCCGGGGCGCGGCGCTCCAAGGCGCTTTGGTAGCGGCGCAGGGCGGCGGCCCGAGCCGCGCGCGGTTGGTCGGCCCAGGCCGGCAGGGCCCGCCGCGCCGCCGCCACCGCCTGGGCGACGTCGCCTTTCCAGGCCGTGGCCCCGCGCCACACCGTCTCGCCGGTGGCCGGATCGAAGGAGCTGGCCGCCGCCCCCGCGCCATCGCGCCAGACCCCGTCGATGAACAGTTGGCCGCTCATGTCTTCACCCGCACCCTATCGCCGTCGCGCACCCGCAAGGCCTGCGCCGCCTCGCGCCCGAGGATGGCGATGTCGCCGTCGACCAGCACCGGGGTCCGCGCCGCCCGAAAGCGCGCCAGGTCGCTGGTGCAGACCAGGGCCTCCTCGCCGAAGGCGTCCTCCCCCACCCGCACCCGCAGCCAGCGCGCCTCGCGCACCGTCTTGATGTCGTCGCGGCGGCAGGCCACGGTCGGGCCGGCGTCGAAGATGTCGATCAGGCCCTGATAGCGGAAGCCCTCGGCTTCCAGCATGGCCCGCGCCGCCTCGCCGTCGCGGTGCACCTGGGCGATGGATTCGCAGGCCGAGCGCGGCAACAGCTCGACATAGATCGGATGCCGCGGCGATAGGTCGAGGATGAACTGGCCGTCGGTCGAGGCGCTCATCAGGTCGGCCTCGTCGAAGCCCAGGCGGAAGAACTTGCTGGCCACGTGGTCCCAGAACGGACAGCTGCCGTCCGGGTCGAACCAGCCGCGCAGCTCGGCCAACACCATCTCGGCGAAGCGCTCGGGCTCCAGGCCGATCAGCATGTAGCGCGACTGGGCCAGGAGCCTTCCGGCCCCGCCCTTGCGCCGCTCGGGCCGCAGGAACAGCGAGCCGACCTCCGACCAGCCGGCGCATTCGTTGACCAGCACCAGGGCGCGGTGGTCGAAGCGCATCTCCAGGGTCGGCGACGACTGGGCCAGGGTGACAACCCGGAACGAGAAGTGCGGCCGCTTCAGTCCCACCCCGGCCTTGACCCCGGCCACCCCCTCGACGACGCCGGTGTCGGTGTCCTCGAGCATCAGGGTGTACCAGGCCTCCGGCGCGGCCAGTTGGGCGTCGAAACTGGCCCGCGAGAGGTCCAGGCGCGAGCGCAGGGTCGGCTCGTCCTCCGGCAGGCTGGTGAAGCCGCGGCCCGACAGCACCGCCAGCTCCATCAGGGCGTCGTAATCGGTGGGGCCGGCCGGGCGGACGATCAGCATCGGGCGGCTCCGGTGGTCATGGCGGCGCGCAGGCCGGGGCCGTCGATCTCGCCGGTGGCCAGCTTGATCAGGGTCAGGGCCGACAGCTGGGCCCGCTCGACGAAGCTGTCGGGCCAGGCGTGCTCGGCCTCGCTGTGGATGTCGCCGCCGCGCACCCCCAGGGTGTCGACATTGGGCAGGCCCGAGGCGAACAGGTTGTTGCCCTCGCACACCCCGCCCGACGGCTTCCAGGCGATGGTCTGGCCCAGCAGGGCCCCAACCTCGCGCACCGCGCCGAACAGGCTCTGCTGGGCGGGATTGAACGGCTTGGCCGGGCGGGTGACGCCGCCGTGCAGCTGGGCGGTCAGCGCATCGCCGACCGTGGCGACGATATCGGCCACCTGGGCCTCGAACCAGGTCACATCGGCGGCGTCGGGGAACCGGGCGTTGAACCGCACCACCGCCACCTCGGGGACCATGTTCAACGGCGCGCCGCCGTCGATGCGGGCGATATTGACGGTCAGGCCGTCGCGCTGGCCGTTGAGGGCGTGCAGGCGCTCGGCGATCCGCGCCGCGCCCATCACCGCGTTGCGGCCGGCGGCGAAGTCGCGACCGGCATGGGCGGCGCGGCCGTGGACGACGATGTGGAAATTGCCCGAGCCCTTGCGGGCCGAGGCCAGGCCGCCGTCGGCCAGGGCCGGCTCGTAGGTCAGGCCGACATGGCCCAGCCGGGCGAACTGGGCCAGCAGCGGGGCCGAGGCCACCGAGCCGATCTCCTCGTCCGGCGACAGCAGCACCCGGTAGCCCAGGCGGCTGGCGGCCGGGTGGCGCTCCAGCGCCTGCAGCGCCGCCAGCATGACGCTGACGCCGCCCTTCATGTCGGCGATCCCGGGGCCGTGCAGGGCCCCATCGGGGCGGGTGGAGACGGTCTGGAAGGCCGAGCCCTCCGGATAGACGGTGTCGTAGTGACCGGTCAGCACCACTTGGACGGCGGCCTCGGGGCGCACCACCACGGCGATCGACGGCGGATGGGCGTGCTCGACGACGCGGCCGTCGGCCGCCACCTCCGACGACGGGGCCAGCGGCATCTCGGCCGGGGCGGCCGGCAGGCCGGAAAAGGCCTCGACCAGGGCCAGGCGCTGGCGCTCCAGCCCGGCCAGGTGTCGGCTGCCGGAATTGATCGCGCACCAGGCCACGGCCCGGTCGACGATGCGAGATCCGGTCTGGGCGATCGTCTCGAGGACGGCGCGGTCTTGATCTTCGAGTCGCATGGTTGGCGGCTCCTCCCGAGGTCACCTTAACCAAGGGCCGCGGGCAAAACCTGCTCGCGAAACGCCGCCAGCCGGGCCGCCCGCGCAACAGCCTTGCCGTATCAGTAGTTCCTTCGCCAGCGAACGGAAAGCTTGGCGTCGTCCTGGCCGCCAACCCGCGACACCAGCGACAGGGCCTTGCGGATCCGCCACTCCACCTGGGCGGCCGGGCCTTCGCGGCCGCCGCCGATGATCTCCAGATAGACGTCGTCGGTGACGTACTTGCCGCCCGACACCGTCATGCCGGTGGCGCTCTCGGCGAAGGCCAGGCGGTCGAGGCGAGCGAAGCTGCGCAGATTACCGATGACGTCGAAGCCCCCGCCCCCGGCCAGGGCGGCCAGGGCCGAGGCCAGCTGGGCGGCCTCGATCGGCGTCAGCTGCGCCGCCGAGGCCCCGAACAGCACCTGCGACAGCACCTCGTCGCTGGGCAGTTCCGGCCGCGAGGTCAGGGTGATCTCCGGCTTGGCGGCGGTGCCCTGGATGCGGACCACCGCCGTCAGATTGGTGTCCTCGCGGGTGGCGGTCAGGTCCAGGCGGATGCGGTCCAGCTGGGTGGCCAGGCGCACCACGCCGTTGTCGTCGAACTCGAAGCGCTTGCCGGCGAAATCGTATTCGCCGCGCACCACCCGGGCGACGCCGTCCAGCGTGGGATTGGCGGTGCCGCCGCCGACATGGGCGTCCAGCGACAGCTCGACGTCCAGGCCCCTGCCCTTGACGAACACCCGGCGCGGGGCCTTCAGGGTGACGTCCAGGGCCATGCCGCCGTCCTTGGCCACCCGCCGCGGCTGCAGCCCCAGGTCCAGCTCCGGCGGGCGATTGCGCTCGACCACGTCCATGGTCACCACGCCGGCCGGGGCCTTGGTCTTGGCCGAGACGTCGGCCCGGTCGATGGTCAAGGCCCCGGTCATCTTGACCTTGCCGTCGGCGCCGCGATTGAAGGTCGCCTGGCCGGTGGCGGTGGCGGTGGCCACCTCGTTGTCGATCACCTGGAAGCCCTTAAGGTCGAGGCGGAAGCTGCTGGCCTCCTCGCGGCGCAGGCTCAGGCGCCCGCCGCCCGACAGGCTGCCGCCGCGGCCGTCCGAACCCGACACCTGGCTGACGTCGACGGCGTTGTCGGCCAAGGCCGCGGTCATGGAAAAGTCCTGCAGGCGCAAACCCGTCGCCCCGTCCTGCAGGGCCCCGTTGGTCAGGGCCGCTCGGCCGACCAGGCGCGGATCGGCCAGGGTGCCGGCCAGGGTCCCCTCGGCGTCGATGCGGCCCGACACCGAGCGCTCGGTGCCGACCAGCAGGTCCCACAGCGGCTTGATCTCGCCCTGGGCCAAGAACCGGCCCTGCAGCGGGCTGCGGCGGTCGATGGCCAGGCGCAGCGGCCGGGCCGAGGCGACGACCGGCAGGACCAGGCTGGCCTCGGACTTCAGGCCCAGGCGGTTGGCCCCGGACGCCTCGATGCGCAGCAGGTCGCCGCGCAGCCCGCCCTTGATCTCGGCGTCCAGCGACTGCTCGATCTTGGCGCCGCGCTCGCGGGCCCCGGTCAGCTTGGCGTCGAAGTCGCCGGTCAGGCTGTCGCCCTGCCCTTGCAGCGCCACCCGGCCGCCGACCGTGCCGGTCAGGTCGGGATCGAAGGCGGTGAGGCTGACGGCGGTCAGCTCGGCCCGCAGCGACGCCAGGTCGCCGCTCAGATCGGCGTCGAGATCGGCCTGGCCGTCGCCGACCGCCAGCCGCAGCTTCGCCGTGCGATGGGCCCCGCCGAACCGCAGCTGCACCGCCTCGCGGGTCTTGATCTCGGTGCGGCCGAGGCGACCGCCAGCCTCGAGGCTGAGGGCGTAGTCGTCGGTGGCGGCGTTCAGGGTCCCGGTCCCGTTCAGGGTCCAGCGCCCGGTCGGGGCCTCGCCCCGCGCCGCGAGCGTCAGCGGCAGGGCCGACAGCGGGCCGCTGGCCTTGACCTGGGCGTCGCGCAGCCGCCAGGCGCCGCTGTTGATGTCGCGGGCGGTGAGGTCGAGGGCGGCGGTCGGACCGCCAGCCGCGTCGACGATCCGCGCCGTGCCGGCCACCGTCCCCTGGGTCAGGAACACCCCCGGCCCGACGGCCAAGGTCAGGTCGGCCGAGGACGGCCGGCCACGGCGCAGCGACACCGCGCCCTTGGCCTGGGCCCCGCCGGCGTCGATGTCGAGGTCCGACAGGTCCAGGCCGCCGGGGGCGAAGCGGAAGGCCCCGCGGGCCCGGGCCGGGCCCGAGGGGCTGGTGGCTTGAATACTGGCCGTCCCGTCGGTTCCGGCCGGCCCGCGCGCGAAGGTCAGGGTGACGTGGGCGGTCTTCAGCGGCAGGCGCGGCAGGTCGATGCTGTCGAAATCGGCCGACAGGTCGGCGCGCGGGGCCGACAGCACGCCGGTGATCGCCCCGTCGCCCTTGGCCTTGCCGGTGATCTCGACCGGCCCGACCCGGAACGGCCCCTCCGCGGTCCAGTCGAGCTTGAACTTCAGGCTCAGGCCCTGGCCGAGCACGCCGGAGGTGCGGGCCGAGCCGGCCGCGCCGTCCAGCTTGGCGTCGGACACCGCCAGCGCTCCGTCGGCCCAGACGGCCTTGGCCGACAGGCGCGGCGCGGCCCCCAGCAGGCGGTCGAGCTCGCCGAGGCCGGCGGCGAAATTGGCGGCCTTGGCGTCAAGGCTTAGGAGCCACGGCTTGCCGCGCGCCTGGCTGGCGGTCCATTGCGCCGTCGCCTGGCCCCTCGCCCCGGCCCGCACCGGGGTCAGGCTGGCGACCTTGGCCGAGCCCTTGAAGGTCAACCCGCCCAGCAGGCCGCGCTCGCCGGTGGCGTCGACCACCAGATTGGGCGCTGTGACCTGGGCCGAGCGGATCAGGAAGCGGCCGTCACGCAGCCGCACGCCCTCGAACGTCGCCTTGGGGCTCTTGCCGAGCACGGCCAGCAGGCCGGTCCCGCCGCCGCCCTCGCTGGTCGCCGAGGCCTTGATGGTCAACTCGCCGGCCTTCCAGCCGACGAAGGCCGGGCCGCGGGCCCGGGCCAGGCGGTAGCCCAGCAGCGACAGGTCGGCGACCTCGGCCGGGCCCTCGACGCTGAAGCCCAGGCGGTCCATGCGGAACACGCCCTGGGCCTTGCCCGCCCCCATCTTCGGAATGGGCGTGACCTTCGACAGGTCGCCGACCGCCAGGGTGAACGGCACGCCGTCGGGGCCGGTCTGGCGCTTGCCGATGTCGGCCAGGCCCTTGGCGTCGAGCTTGAGGTTCCGGGCGGCGATCGCGGCGGTGAAGTCGTAGAGCCCCTTGGCCGACTTGCGGCCGGTGACGGTGAAGGTCGCTTCCGGGCCGAACATCGTCTCGTAGCGGCGGGTCAGGGTCGAGGCGGCCAGGTCCAGGCGGCCGCTGGCCGCGCCGCCCTGCGGCGTCCAGGCTCCGCCGGCCTTCAGCGGCGTGTCGCCGCCCGACTGGGCCAGCACCGAGAAGCCGCCCTGGCTGGTCGTGCCGCTGGCCTTGGCGACTAGATTGAACGGCCGGTCGGCCGGCAGGCCCATGGCCCCGGCCAGCGCCCCGCCATCGGCCTCCACCGCCTCGGCGGCCAGCAACAGGGTCTTGTTGCGCCCGAGGTCGAACACCAGGGTCAGGTGATCGCCGACGTGCATGCGGCTGCGCGCCGCCAGATGGCCCGTCTTGCCGCCCAGCCGGGCCATTTCGAACGCGCCGGTGAGATCGAAATCGCCGGCCCGGCGGCTGAAGGCCGGCTGGGTGCGCAGCCGCAGCGACAAACTGTCGATGTCCACCGACAGCGGCGCGGCGCTGGACTTGCCCTTTGGCCGCAGGGTCGGCCGGCGCAGCACATTGACGTCGCGGGCCGAGATCTGGTTGGCGTGGAAACGGCGGGTGAACAGCTCGGCCGCCCGCCAGTCGACCCGGACGTCGTGGGCCTCGAGCCAGACGCCCTTTTCGTCGGAGACGGTCAGGCGGCGGACGGCGAAGTCGCGCCAGATGTCGCCGGTCAGGCCCTCGATCTTCAGATTGCCGACGCGGCCCAGCTTCAGGCCGCTGGTCCGGGCCTCGAGGAAGGCGCGGCCCTGCGGGGTGATGGCCCCGTAGCGCAGCCCCCCTAGGAGCACGGCGACCAGGACGACCAGGCTCAGCGAGAGGATCACCAGCCAGCCCGGGCCGACCCGACGGGCGACCTCCGCCACGGCCTCGGCCGGCGGCAGATCCGAAAGATGCGTCTCCTCGGTCAAAAGCTTTGCCCGATGCTGAGATAGATCTGGAAAGCCGGGTCGCCCGACCGCTTGCCCAGCGGCACGGCGATGTCGGCGCGGATCGGCCCGAAGCCCAGATCATAGCGCACGCCGACCCCGACCCCAGTGCGGAAGTCCTCGGCCTTGGGCAGTTCGTTGGTGCCGATCGCCCCGGTGTCGATGAAGGCCACACCGCCCCAGCGCGGGGTGAACTTGTGACGCAGCTCCAGCGAGCCCTCGAACAGCGACAGGCCGCCTTGCGGGGTGTTGTCGGGCAGGCGCGGGCCGATGGCCTGATAGGCGTAGCCGCGCACCGAGCCGCCGCCGCCGGCGTAGAACCGCCGGGCGGCCGGAACGTCGGGGATCCGCCCGCCCAGCATGGCCCCGACCTTCAGCCGGCCCGCCGCCACGGTGCGGTTCTCCTTGTCGAACGGGATGTAGAGCGAGCCCTGGGCCTGGGTGCTGACATAGGCCAGGGTGGTGTCGCCGGTGATCGCCGTCGGCTCGATCTGGGCCTGAATGCGCCAACCGCGATGCGGATCGAGCACGTCGTCCGAGCGATCCCAGGCATAGGCCGCCAGGGTGGAGACGGTGGCCAGGTTCAACGTCTGGCCGATGGTTCGGCCCTCGTTGGCGGTGCGTTCCAGGGTCTGGGTGAGGTCGAGGCCGATCCCGTAGGTGCGATAGACGGTCGGTTTGAGTCGGCGGGTCAGGTCGGCGCTGAACTGGACGCCGGTTTCGTCATAGGCGTCGGTGGTGTCGCGGAAGATCGCGGTGTTCAGCTTCAGGGTCTGCTGCGGCCGTCGCCAGTGCGGCAGCGCCAGCTCGGCCTCCAGCCGGCTGTCGAGCTGGGCCAGGCGGGCGGTCAGGGTGGTGGTGTCGGCGCGATGCAGCCGGTTGTAGCGGATCCAGCGGGCGTCGACGCCCGAGCCCTCGCTGGTCGAATAGCCCGCCCCCAGCTCGATGGTGCGGGGCAACCGGTCGGTGACGGTGACCACCACCGGCCGCAGGCCGTCGGGCGTGACCTTGTCCTTCGCGGCCAGGGCCACCGAGACCCCGTCATAGACGCCGGTGTCGCGCAGCCGTCGCTCGAGCTCGGCGACGTCGTCGGGCGCGTAGACGTCGCCGGACTTCCACGGGGCCAGGCGCCGGATCCAGGCCGGATTGCTGCGGCCCTTGGTCACCAGCTCGACGCCGTCGAGCTTGGTCAGGTCGCCGGCGGCGATGCGCAGGGTGGGGCGCACGGTGTGGTCGGCGTGGTCGACGACGACCTCGCGCGGTTCGGCGATCGCGTCGGCGTAGCCCAGCTTCTGGGCCTCGGCCACCGCCCGCCCCTCGGCCCCCAGCACGTCGGCGGCGCGGCCGGGCGCGCCGGGACGCAGGTCGGCGGCGGCCGCGGCCCGGGTGCGCACTCCCTCGTCGGGGGGCGGCGCGGTCCAGTCGAGCGTCGGATCGGCGAGGACGAACAGCGGACCGGGGCTGATTCGAACGATGGCCCGCGGCGGATCGGTCTCGCTGACGTCGGGATCGACGACATAGGCGTAATAGCCCTCGGAGCGCAGCACGGCGATGGCGTCGTCGCCGGCCTCGCGAGCCCGGCGGCGAGCCTCGGAGCGGCTCTGGGGCGCGGTCTTGGCCTGGGCGATCACCCGCTGGATGGCCTCGCGCAGCGCGCGGTCCTCGACGCCCTCGATGGTCGCCGTGGGTTCGTCGGCGTGGGTCGCCGACGCCGCAAGCAGCGTCAATGCCGTCACGCCCAGGGCCAATCTCTTACGCACCAAGCCGTCTATCCCCGCGCGGAGCGCCCCCGTCCCCCTGTAGTCGTCGCTCCGCCGCCTGTCACGGACCGAAATGCGCGCGGCGCGGCCCGCCGGGCGCTTCCCACGCCAGCCGAATGCGCCCAAATGATAGGCAGGCGTGAGCGAAGACGCGGCGACGCTTGAAATGCGCCGTTTCCCGTCGGCAAGCGTTCTAGGATGGAAGTCGGTGGGTCGACCTGGCGCCGCCCAAGGATGAACAACAAGCGTGGACGAGGGCGTGGCGGCGAAAATTCAGGAAATCGGTGCGACGGCGGCCCTGCCGATGACCAAGGCGGCCTATCTGCCGGGGCTGGCCTATGACGAGATGTTCGCCGTCGACGGCGAGGTTCGCGACCACTATGCCACCCTGCACGACCGGATGTCGACCCTGGCGGCCGACGAATTGGCCGAGCGCCAGCGCACCCTGGAGCGCTCGTTCCTGCTGCAGGGCATCACCTTCACCGTCTACGGGGCCGACAGCGCCACCGAGCGGATCATCCCCACCGACCTGTTCCCGCGCATCCTGCCGGCCCAGGAATGGGCGAAGATCGAAGCCGGGCTGATCCAGCGCCTCAAGGCGCTGAACATGTTCCTCGACGACATCTACGGCGCCCAACAGATCCTGATGGACGGGGTGGTGCCGCGCGAACTGGTGCTGGGCGCGCCGTCCTATCGCCGCGAGATGCAGCACCTGTTCGTGCCGCACAAGGCCTATGCCAATGTCTGCGGCAGCGACCTGATCCGCGGTCAGGACGGCCAGTTCGCGGTGCTGGAGGACAATCTGCGGGTGCCGTCGGGCGTGTCCTACATGCTGGCCAACCGCGACGCGGCCAAGCGCACCTTCCCCGGCACCTATCGCGCCGCCGGCGTGCGGCCGGTCGAGCGCTATCCCGACCTGCTGCTGGCCACCCTGAAGAGCATGAGCCCCGAATGGCGGCCGCACCCGCAGGTCGTGGTCCTGACCCCCGGGGTCTACAACTCGGCCTATTACGAGCACGCCTATCTGGCCCGGCTGATGGGGGTGCCGCTGGTCGAGGG
>JAQGIN010000371.1 GCA_028291125.1 Caulobacter sp. | reverse complement strand
GCGAAATACGCCGGTCCGGCCTCGCGCTTCGTCGACCTGCCGGACGGGGTGCGCCTGCACTATCGCGACCAGGGCAAGGCCGACGGCCCGGTCCTGGTATTGGTCCACGGCTACGGCGATTCCGCCTTCACCTGGGACGGCTGGGTGGCCCGCCTGGGCGACCGTTACCGGATCATCAGCCTCGACCTGCCGGGCCACGGCCTGACCCGGGCCCCCAAGGGCTATCGGATGAGCGCCGACAACCAGGTGGCCGCCGTGCAGGCCGTCGCCGACGCCGCCCAGCTGTCGCGCTTCGCCCTGGCCGGCAATTCGATGGGCGGCGGCGTGGCCTGGCGCTACGCCCTGGCCCACCCCGAGCGCCTCGACGCCCTGATCCTCGACGCCGCCGCCGGCTGGCCGGCCCCGGCCAAGACCCCGCCCCTGGCCTTCCGCATCCTGCAGCACCCGCTGGGCAAGGCCTTCCTCAAGAGCATCGACAACAAGCCGTTGATCCGCGCGGGCGTGCGCGGCGAGGTCGGCGATCCCACGGTGATCAGCGACGCCTTCATCGACCGCTGGGCGGCGCTGCAGCTGGCCCCCGGTCACCGTGACACCCTGATCGAAATCGACATGGCCGGGACCGCCAACGCCAAGGCCGAAACCCTGCGCGCCCTGACCGTCCCCACCCTGGTGCTGCACGGCGAGGTCGATCCGCTGATCCCGGTGGCCAGCGGCCGCAAGTTCGCCGAGGTCATCCCCGGCGCCCAGCTGATCGTCTATCCCAAGATCGGTCACCTGCCGCAGGTGGAGATCCCCGAGCGCTCGGCCGATGACGTGGCGGCGTTCTTGGAGAAGGCCAGGGCCAAGCCTCAAGCCTGAGGTGTTGTGCGACCGCGGTGCGAAAACCTCGTCCTTCGACAGGCTCAGGATGAGGTTTTCGAATTCCACCGTCATTGAAATAGCCCTCATCCTGAGCCTGTCGAAGGACGAGGGCGGGCCCGCCGAGGGATGCGTCCCCCCGGATCCCCGCTAGGACAAGACCCGCCCCGGCGGTTTAGGATCGTTGTATGCGTCTCGACACCCTCGGCAATCCCGTCACCGTCGCCAGCGAGGCCGAGCTGGCGGCGGTCGACGCCTTCGTCGGCGGCCTGCTGGCCTATGAGACGCGGGCGGTCGAGGTGCTGGCCGGGGCGCAGGCCGCGCCCGGCGGCTGTCTGGTCAACGCCTACGCCGCCGTCCTGTGGCTGCTGCTGGAGTCGCCCGAGGGCCCGGTCCGCGCCGCGCCGTTCGTGGCCCGCGCCCAGGCCGCGGCGGCCGGGGCTAGCGAGCGCGAACGGCTGACGGTCGATTTCCTACAGGCCTGGTTCGGCAACGACATCGACGCCGCCCTGAATATCGCCGAGGCGGCGGTTACCGCCTTCCCGCGCGACCTGGTCCTGGTCAAGCTTTACCAATACCACGCCTTCAACCGTGGCGACTCCCCGGCCATGCTGCGCGTCGCCCTAGCCGCCGCCTCGGCCAACGCCGACGTCCCCTATCTGCACGGCATGTTGGCCTTCGCCTATGAGCAGTGCCACCTGCTGGACGCCGCCGAAGCCGCCGCCCGCCAGGCCCTGCATCTGCGACGCAAGGAGCCCTGGGCCCAGCACGCCCTGGCCCATGTCATGCTCACCCAGGGCCGCATCGACGAGGGCACCGACTTCCTCGAGGGCCTGCGCCCGACCTGGACCGGCCTCAACTCGTTCATGCTCACCCACCTGTGGTGGCACCTGGCGCTGTTCTATCTGAGCCAGTGGCGCGAGGCGCAGGCGCTGGACGCCTATGATCAGCACTGCTGGGCCGGCGATCGCGACTATTCTCAGGACCAGGTCGGGGCGGTGTCCTTGCTGGCGAGGCTGGAGCTGGCCGGGGTCGAGGTCGGCGACCGCTGGGCCGACCTGGCCGACCACCTGGCGGCGCGGGACGGCGACACCGAGCAGCCGTTCCTGACCCTGCAATATCTCTACGGCCTGGCGCGGGCTGGGCGGCCGGAGGCGGGGTCGCTGCTGGCGGCGGTGCGCCGCGCCGCCGAGGAAGCCCCCGCCTTCGTCCGTGAGACCTGGCGCGACGTCGCCTTGCCGGCCGCCGAGGCGCTGGTCGCCTACGCCAACGGCGACTTCGCCGCCGCCGTGCGCGGCCTACGCGCCGCCCTGCCGCGACTGGTCGAGGTCGGCGGCAGCCACGCCCAGCGCGACCTGTTCGACCAGATCCTGCTCGACGCCCTGATCCGTTCCGGCCGGCTGGTCGACGCCCAACAGGCGCTGGAGGTCCGTCGCGGCTTCGATCCCGACGGCGCGCCGCTGAACCGGACCTTGGCCGACGTCTATGACCGGCTCGGCCTGCCGGCCCAGGCCGCCCAGGCCCGAGACCGCTTGGCCCGCCGGCTGGCCGCCCGATGAGGCTTGCCCAAGCGCTCGGCGCCCTGCTGGCCGCCCTGGCCCTGCTGGTGCTGACCCCGGCCGCCGGCCTGGCCCAGGACCACCTGACCCTGGCCCTGCAGCTGGAGCCGCCCAATCTCGACCCCACCGCCGGGGCCGCCGTGGCCACCGACGAGGTGGTCTATCCGACGGTGTTCGAGGGCCTGGTGCGGGTCGCCCCCGACGGCGCGATCAAGCCGCTGCTGGCCACCTATTGGGAAACCTCGCCCGACGTCCTGACCTACACCTTCCACCTGCGGCCGGGCGTGCGCTTCCATGATGGGACGCCGTTCGACGCCGGCATCGTCAAGTTCAGCCTCGAGCGCGCCATCGCCCCCGGCTCGGCCAATGTCCAGAAGGAGGCGCTGAGCAATATCGCGGCGGTCGAGGCGCCTGGCCCGCTGACCGTCCGCCTGCGGCTGAGGCGCCCCGACAGCGATCTGCTGCACGTGCTGGCCTGGGCCGACAGCGTCATGGTCACTCCGGCGACGGCGGCCAAGAACGCGGTGACGCCGATCGGCACCGGGCCGTTCCGTTTCGTCTCGTGGCGGCGCGGCGACACCGTCGAGCTGGCCCGCGACCCCGGCTACTGGGGCGAGCCGGCCCACCTGAGCACGGTGCGGTTCAAGTTCATCGCCGATCCCACCGCCGCCTTCGCCGCCATCAAGTCGCACGACGTCGACGCCTTCCCCGACTATCCGGCCCCCGAGACCCTGGGCCAGTTCCGCGCCGACCCGTCGTTGAAGGTGGTGGTCGGCTCGACCGAGGGCGAGGTGATCTTGGCGATCAACAACCGCGCCGGACCGCTGGCCGACGTGCGGGTGCGCCGCGCGATCAGCCACGCGCTGGACCGGCGGGCGATCATCGACGGGGCCATGGACGGCTATGGCGTACCGATCGGCAGCCACTATCCGCCGCAGGACCAGGGCTATGTCGACCTCACCGGCCTCTATCCGCACGACGTCGCCCAGGCCAAGGCGCTGTTGGCGCAGGCCGGCTACCCCAACGGCTTCTCGCTGACCCTGAAACTGCCGCCGCCCAACTACGCCCGCCGCAGCGGCGAGATCGTCGCCGCCCAGCTGGCCAAGGTCGGCATTCGGGCGAAGATCGAGACCCTGGAATGGGCCCAGTGGCTGGACCAGGTCTATGGCCGCCACGCCTTCGACCTGACCATCGTCAGCCACGCCGAGCCGATGGACTACGGCATCTATGACCGCGACGGCTATTATTTCGGCTATCGCGACCCCGGCTTCCACGCCCTGATCGAGGCCCTGAAGGCCACCCCCGACGAGGGCCAGCGCACCGTCCTGCTGGGCCAGGTCCAGCGCAAGATCGCCGGCGACGCCGTCAACGGCTTCCTGTTCCAGTTCCCGCGCCTGGGGGTGTTCGACGCGCGGCTGAAGGCCTTCTGGGTCAATTCGCCGACCCAGACCGTCGACCTGCGCGCCGCCTATTTTGACACCCCGGCCGAGGCCGGCCCGGTTCCACTGGCCAAGGCGATGGGCGGCGGCCGGCTGTGGGGCTTGGCCGCCAGCTTGGCGGTCGTCGCCGGCCTCGTCGTGCTGATGGCCCGGTTCGGCGCCGCCTATCTCGGCGGCCGGCTGGTCGCCCTGGCCGTCACCCTTTTGGCCGCCACCGTGGTGGTGTTCGCGGTCATCCAGGTCGTGCCCGGCGACCCCGCCGCCTACATGATGGGGCTGAACGCCAATCCCGAGGCGGTGGCGGCGCTGCGCGGCCAGCTGGGCCTCGACGGCTCGATCCCGCACCGCTACCTGGCCTGGCTGGGCGGCATGCTGATCGGGGATCTGGGGACCAGCTACACCTATCAGGTGCCGGTCGCCGGCCTGGTGGCCGAGCGGTTGGCGGTGTCGCTGCCGCTGGCCGTCTACGCGCTGCTGCTGTCGATCCTGGTCGGCGTGCCGGTCGGGGCCCTGGCGGCGGCGCGGCGCGACGGCCCGGCCGACGCGGCGGTGATGGGCCTGACCCAGCTGGGCGTCGCCCTGCCCAACTTCTGGTTCGCCATGCTGCTGGTCATGGCCTTCTCGATGACCCTGCGCTGGTTCACGGCCGGCGGCTTTCCCGGCTGGGACGCGGGCCTGCTGCCGGC
>JAQGIN010000350.1 GCA_028291125.1 Caulobacter sp. | reverse complement strand
CGGCGACCCGCCACGTCCAGGTGGCCGAGATGGTCATCGAGAAGGCCAAGCGCCTGGTCGAGCACAAGCGCGACGTCGTCATCCTGCTGGACTCGGTCACCCGCCTGGGCCGCGCCTACAACACCACGGTGCCGTCGTCGGGCAAGGTGCTGACCGGCGGCGTCGACGCCAACGCCCTGCAGCGCCCCAAGCGCTTCTTCGGCGCGGCGCGCAATGTCGAGGAGGGCGGCTCGCTGTCGATCATCGCCACCGCCCTGATCGACACCGGCAGCCGCATGGACGAAGTGATCTTCGAAGAGTTCAAGGGCACCGGTAACTCGGAAATCGTCCTCGACCGCAAGGTCGCCGACAAGCGCATCTTCCCGGCGATCGACGTGCTGAAGTCCGGCACCCGCAAGGAAGAGCTGATCACCCCGCGCGATCAGCTGCAGAAGACCTATGTGCTGCGCCGCATCCTCAACCCGATGGGGGCCTCGGACGCCATCGAATTCCTGCTCGAGAAGATGCGCCAGTCGAAGACCAACGGCGACTTCTTCCAGTCGATGAACACCTGAGGCTTTCCGCCTCGGAGACGGCGAAGGGCCGGAGCGTCGCCGCTCCGGCCCTTTTTCGTTCCCCAGTCTTTTAAGTTCAGGGGATCAGCAGGGTGGCGCCGACGGTGCGTCGCGCCTCCAGCGCCTCGTGCGCGGCGCGGGCCTCGGCGAGGGGGAAGGTCTGACCGATGTCGATCTTCACCGCGCCCGACCGCAGCACCGCGAACAGGGCCGCGGCGCTCTCGTCCAGCTCGGCGGTGGTGACGATATAGTCGAACAGTCGCGGCCGGCTGAGGAACAGCGACTTGCCGGCCAGGACCAGCGGCGCGATCGGCGGGGCGGGACCCGAGGCGTTGCCGTAGGTGACGAGGTAGCCGCGCCGGGCCAGGCTCTTGAGGCTGGCCTCGAAGGTGGTCAGGCCGACCCCGTCATAGACCACGGCCACGCCGGCCGACCCGGTGATGCCCATCACCCGCTCGGCGACGTCCTCGTGGTCATACAGTATGACGTGGTCCGCCCCCAGATCCGCGGCCACCTTGGCCTTGGCCTCCGACCCGACGGTGGCGATGACCGTCGCCCCCAAGGCCTTGGCCCATTGGACGAGGATCGAGCCGACGCCGCCGGCGGCGGCGTGGATCAGCACGGTCTGACCCGGCTCCACCCGGAAACACCGGCGTAGCAGGAACTCCGCGGTCATGCCCTTCAGTAGGGCGGCCGCCGCCGTCTCCAGCGACACGTCGTCCGGCACCTTCACCGCCCTACCGGCCGGGACGACGGAGTATTGGGCGTAGGCGCCCTGGCTGCCGCTATAGGCCGCGCGGTCGCCGGGCCTGAAGCGGTCGACGCCCTCGCCGACGGCCTCGACCACGCCGGCCGCTTCCAGGCCCAGGACCAGGGGAAGCGTCAGCTTGTAGAGTCCGCTGCGCTGATAGGTGTCGATGAAGTTAAGGCCGACCGCCTGGTGACGGACCAGGATCTCGCCGGGACCGGGGGCGGGGACGGGCAGGTCGATGGCCTCGAGCATCTCGGGGCCGCCGTTTTGGCTGATGCGGATCGCCAGCATGATCTCAGCCCAGGTTGGTCTTGAGGAAGGCGCGGGTGCGGGCGTTGGCCAGGGTCGCGGCCTGCGCGTCATAGTGCTCGCCGCCGGGGCGGGCGAAGGCATGGTCGCAGCCGGGATAGGTGTGGATCTCGATTTGCGGGTGATCCTTCAGCGCGCCGAGGATCACCTTCTGGGCTTCGGGCGGCACGAACTGGTCCTTCTCGGCCACGTGGATCAGCAGCGGCCGGGCCAGCTTGTCGGCCTCGCCGACGTGCTTTTCGATGCCGACCCCGTAATAGGCGACGGTGGCGTCGGACTCGGTGCGGGCGGCGGTGAGGAAGGCCAGCAGCCCACCCAGGCAATAGCCGACCGCCCCGACCTTGCCCGAGCAACCGGGCAGGGCGCGGACCGCCGCCAGGGCGACGGCGATGTCGGCCACCCCGGCGTCAACGTCGAAGGCGTTGAACAGGGCGAAAGCCTTCTTCCAATCGGCCTCGGTCTTGTCGGTGATGTCGATCCCCGGCTCGATGCGCCAGAACAGGTCGGGACAGACGGCCAGGTAACCCTGGGCGGCAAGGTCGTCGCAGATCCCGCGCATCACCGCGTTGACCCCGAAGATCTCCTGGATGACGACGATGGCCGGGGCGGGTTCGATCGCCGGCCGCGCCACATAGGCGGTGAAGGCGCCGTCGGCGGTGGTGAGGGTGAGGGTTTCGCTCATGGCAATCTCCGTCGAAAGCGGCGGCGCACGGGGAGGGCCCGCGAGTTGCGGGAGGGTGCGCGGAACTGGGACTGTGACTCGAAGCGGCGGATCAGATCGAACGCCTGATCCGCAAAGGCTCTAGCGTGGAGCGCCCGCCTTCGCCCATAACAATATCGTGCCTGACCTGGCGGGAGCCAAACATGAAAATGACCATTGAGATTGATTGCACCGCGGTCGAGGCCCGCGCCTTCCTCGGCCTGCCGGATGTCAGCGGCCTCAACGACCATCTGGTCAAGGAGATGCAGGCGCGGATGGACGCCAACATGGCGATGCTGGCCCCCGAGGAATTGATGAAGAACTGGATGGCGTTCGGGGCCGGGGCCCAGGACCAGTTCCGCAAGCTGATGACCGCGGCGGCGGGCGCCGCGGCCTCCGGGACGGCCGGCAAGCGCGAATGAGCGACACGATCTACGCCCCGGCCACGGCGGCCGGGCGCGCGGCGGTGGCGGTGGTCCGGGTGTCCGGACCGCGGACCCGCCAGGCGGTCGAGGCTCTGGCCGGCCGTGTGCCCGCGCCCCGCCAGGCGGCGCTGCGGCGGCTGCGCTGGAACGGCGCCGAGCTCGACGAAGCCCTGACCCTGTGGTTCCAGGGACCCGCCAGCTACACCGGCGAGGACGCCGCCGAGTTTCACGTGCACGGCGGCCCGGCGGTGGTCGAGGCGGTGGTCGGGGCCCTGGCCGGCCTGGGCCTGCGCCTGGCCGAGCCGGGCGAGTTCACCCGTCGCGCCTTCGAGAACGGCAAGCTGGACCTGACCCAGGCCGAGGGCGTCGCCGACCTGATCGACGCCGAGACCGACGCCCAGCGCCGTCAGGCCCTGGGCCAGGTCGGCGGCCAGCTCAGCCAGCGCTACGAGCGCTGGCGCGGCATGCTGATCGAGGCCCAGGCGGTGCTGGAGGCGGCGGTTGACTTTCCCGACGAGGATCTGCCGGCCGACGTGGCCGCCCGGGCCCGCCCGGCCCTTGCCGCCCTGGCGGTCGAGATCCACGCGGCCTTGGACGACGTCGCCCGCGGCCGGCGGGTGCGCGACGGCTATCGCATCGCCCTGGTCGGCGCCCCCAACGCCGGCAAGAGCACCCTGCTCAACGCCCTGGCCGGGCGCGAGGCGGCGATCGTCACCGCCACGCCAGGCACCACCCGCGACATCATCGAGGTCCCGCTGATCCTCGGCGGCTACAAGACCCTGCTGGCCGACACCGCCGGGGTGCGCGACACCACCGACGCCATCGAGGCCGAGGGTGTCCGCCGGGCCCGGGCCTGGGCGGCCGAGGCCGACCTGCGGCTGTGGGTGGTCGACGGCGCGGGGCCCGTCTCGGACGACGGCCTGTTCGCCGACCTGGAGCGCGACGGCGACTGGCGGGTGCTCAACAAGGCCGATCTCGGTGGGGCGGCGAGCGGCGAGGGGAGGCTGGAAAGCTTCCGGCTGTCGGCCAAGGATCCCGCCCAGGTCGCCGGCCTTCGCCAGGCCCTGGAGGCCCGGGTCCAGCGCGATCTGTCCGGCTCGGAGTTTCCCGCCGCCACCCGCCTGCGGCACGCCGAGCGTCTGAGAGAGGCGCGGGGCTTCCTCTCCCAGGCCCTGA
Organism: Caulobacter sp.; assembly: GCA_028291125.1. Classification (GTDB taxonomy): domain Bacteria; phylum Pseudomonadota; class Alphaproteobacteria; order Caulobacterales; family Caulobacteraceae; genus Caulobacter. The sequence continues at coordinate 2,556 of JAQGIN010000350.1, read as the reverse complement.
CGGTCATCGATCACGAGGTCGAACTGGCCTCGGAAGACGTTCGCCTGGCGGCCCGGGCCCTGGCCAAGGTCACCGGCCGGATCGATTCCGAGGACGTGCTCGACCGAGTGTTCTCGAGTTTCTGCATCGGCAAATGATGTTTCACGTGGAACATCGCGGGTTGTTGTCCACAGGCTGATCACAGTTCCGCTCCCGACGTTTCACGTGAAACACCGTCTGTCGCATCGACCCGCCGCCGCCATCGGCGTATAAGACCCTTCGCGCCCCCGCCGATCCTCGGGGGCGTTCGCATTGAGGCCTGTCTTGTCCAGTTCCTGGGATGTCATTGTCATCGGCGGCGGCCATGCCGGCTGCGAAGCCGCCGCCGCCGCGGCGCGCGCCGGCGCGCGCACCCTGCTGCTGACCCACAAGCTCGAGACCATCGGCGAGATGTCGTGCAACCCGGCCATCGGCGGCCTGGGCAAGGGCCATCTGGTGCGCGAGATCGACGCCCTCGACGGCCTGATGGGCCGGCTGGCCGACGTCGCCGGCATCCAGTTCCGGCTGCTCAATCGCTCCAAGGGTCCGGCCGTGCGCGGCCCGCGCGCCCAGATCGACCGCAAGCTCTATCGCCAAGCCATGCAGGCGGCCTTGGCCGCGCAGCCCAACCTGACCATCGTCGCCGCGGCGGTCGAGGACCTGATCGTCGAGGGCGACCGGGTGGCCGGCGTCGTTGACGGGGAGGGCGTCCGCTACGCCGCGTCGCACGTGGTGCTGACCACCGGCACCTTCCTCAAGGGCCTGATCCATCTGGGCGACACTCGCACCCCAGCCGGCCGGGTCGGCGACGCCCCGGCCATCGGCCTGGCGGATCGGCTCTACGGCCTCGGCTTCGACATGGGCCGGCTGAAGACCGGCACCCCGGCTCGGCTCGACGGCCGCACCATCGCCTGGGACCGGCTGGAAATGCAGGCCGCCGACGAGACGCCGACGCCGTTCTCGTTCCTGACGCAGACCATCACCACCCCCCAGATCCAGTGCGGCGTCACCTACACCAACGCCGCCACCCACCAGATCATCGCCGATCGGCTGGGCGAGTCGGCGGTCTATGGCGGCCGCACCACGGGGATCGGGCCGCGCTATTGCCCGTCGATCGAGGACAAGGTCGTCCGTTTCGCCGACAAGACCAGCCACCAGATCTTCCTCGAGCCCGAGGGCCTGGATGACGACACCGTCTATCCCAATGGCGTCTCCACCTCGGTGTCGGAAGAGACCCAGCTGCTGTTCCTGCGCACCATCGTCGGCCTCGAACAGGTCGAGGTGAAGCGCTACGGCTACGCCATCGAATACGACTATGTCGATCCACGTGAACTCTACCCGACCCTGCAGACCAAGCGCCTGCCGGGCCTGTATCTGGCCGGCCAGATCAACGGCACCACAGGCTATGAGGAAGCGGGGGCTCAGGGCCTGGTGGCCGGCCTCAACGCCGCCCTGGCGGCGCGCGGCGACGCCCCGGCCACCTTCGCTCGCGACGAGGCCTATATCGGGGTGATGATCGACGACTTGGTCACCCGGGGCGTCACCGAACCCTATCGGATGTTCACCAGCCGGGCCGAATTCCGCCTGACCCTGCGGGCCGACAACGCCGACCAGCGCCTGACCGACCGCGGCCTGGCCCTGGGCTGCGTCGGTCCGGAGCGGGCCGCCGCCTGGGCCGCCAAGAAGGCCGACCTGGCCGCTGTGCGCGGCTTCGCCCGCTCGGTCAGCCTGACCCCAACCGAGGCCGAACGGGCCGGTTTCAAGGTCGGAGCCGACGGCCAGCGCCGCGATATCCTGCAGCTGCTGGCCTATCCGGAGATCGATCTCGACCGCCTGGCCGCCGTGTGGCCGGAGATTTCCACGTGGAGCCCGGTGGCCCGCGAGCAGGTCGAGATCGAGGCGGCCTATGCCGGCTATCTCGACCGCCAGCAGATCGACGCCGACGCCTTCCGCAAGGAAGAGGCCCTGGCCCTGCCGGCCAACCTCGACTACGGCGCGGTCGGCAGCCTGTCGAACGAGGTGCGCGAGAAGCTGGCCCGGGTGCGGCCGCTGACGCTTGGCCAAGCGGCCCGCATCGAGGGCGTCACGCCCGGGGCCCTAACCGCCCTGCTAGCCCATGTCCGGCGCGCCCGTGCGGCCTGAGCCCGCCCCCCCGCCGATCGAGGTCGTCGACGCCGCCAGCTTCCAGGCGGCCAGCGGCGCGACCGACGCCCAGATGGCCGACCTGGCCACGTTCCGCGATCTGCTGGCCGACTGGAACCAGCGGATGAACCTGGTCGGCCCGGCGACCATCGACACCTTCTGGAACCGCCACGCCTGGGACAGCGCCCAGCTGCTGACGGTCGTACCACCGGCCAAGACCTGGGCTGACCTCGGCGCCGGCGCCGGTCTGCCCGGGGTGGTGTTGGCGCTCATGCTCAAGGGCGTGCCCGGCGCCCGCGTCCACCTGGTCGAAAGCATGATGAAGCGGTGCGTGTTTTTACGTGCGGTTTCAGAGGCCTTGGACCTGCCGGTTGAGGTGCACAACGCCCGGGCCGA
>JAQGIN010000311.1 GCA_028291125.1 Caulobacter sp. | reverse complement strand
CCGAGCTGCACGTCTTCGAGGAGGGCGGCCACGGCTTTGGCCTGCGCGGCGTGGTCGGCAAGCCGGTGGCGGCCTGGCCGGCCCTGTTCGAGACCTTCGCCAAGCGCCACGGGGTCTAGGCGACGTCGGTGGCCGGCGGGCACTGGCGTCCGATCCACGCCGCCCGCTCGGCCTCCATGTGCTTCACCCAGCGGGCCCGCAGCACGCTGGGGCGATGGCCGTGGCGCGCCTCGAGGAACTCGGCGGACACCACCCGGTCGGTGCGGAAGCTGCGGAAGGCCTCGCGCAGCTCGCACCAGCCGATCAGCATCCGCACCGTCTCCATATAGCCCACCGTCACCGGCCAGATCACCCGCTGGCTGACCGTGCCGTGCTCGTCGCGATAGTCGAGGCGGATCTTGCGGCCGGCGTGGATCCAGGCGCGGGCCTGGGCGATGTCGAGGCCGTCGGCGGCCAAGGGCTTGTGCCGCGGCGCGCCGCTGGCCGGTTCCAGCACGAAGGGGCGCAGGCGTTCGGGCACGGCGGCGGCGATCTTGGCGATCAGGTCGCGGGCCGCCTTGGCCAGGGCCGGGTCGCCGCGGCCGATCACCCACTGGGCCCCCAGCACCGCCGCCTCGATCTCGTCGGGGGTCAGCATCAGCGGCGGCATGTCGTAGCCGGCGTCGAGCACATAGCCGACCCCCGCCTCGCCGCGGATCGGGGCCCGCTGGCCGACCAGGGCGACGATGTCGCGATAGACGCTGCGCTTGGAGGTCTCCAGCTCGACGGCGATGGCGTCGGCGGTGACCGGCCCGCGGCTGCGGCGCAGGATCTGGATGATCTGGAAAAGGCGTTCGGCGCGTCTCATGGACACCTGAATAACAGCGGCTGCTGACAGCATGCTGTCAGCAGGGTGGCGGTAGCAAGGGGGTGTCGCCGCCACGGCGCCTTGGAGGGAAAAGCCATGATCACGCTCTACGCCTGCGGCCCCGGCTTCGGCCTGCCGGAAATCAGCCCCTATGTGACCAAGACCGAGATCCAACTGCAGATGGCGGGCCTGGTCTATGACAAGGTGCAAGGCCGGCGCGAGGACTCCCCCAAGGGCCAATTGCCCTATATCGACGACGCCGACGAACGGATCGCCGACTCCACCTTCATCCGCGGCCATATCGAGGCCAAGTACGGGGTCGATCTCGACGCCGGGCTCGCGCCCATCGAGCGCGCCCAGGCCTGGGCGGTCGAGCGGATGTTGGAGAACCAGCTGGCCTGGGTGTCGACCTATTTCCGCTTCATGGTCGCCGAGAACTTCGACAAGGGCCCGGCCCGCTGGTTCGACCAGGCCCCCGAGGCGCTGCGTCCTGGCCTGCGCGAGGGCCTGCTCGACGCGGTCGGGGCCAATCTGCGCTCGGTGGGGGTGCTGCGGCACGACGAGGACGAGATCCTGTCGCTGGGCCTGCGGTCGCTCGGCTCGCTGTCGCTGATCCTCGGCGACAAGGCCTTCGTCATGGGCGACCGGCCGACCAGCGTCGACGCCGTGGCCTTCGGGGTGCTGGCCGGCCTGCTGACGCCGTTCTTCGACTCGCCGCTGCGCCGCGCCGCCGAGGACTTGCCCAACCTGGTGGCCTATGCCGACCGCATGCTGATGCGGTTCTATCCGCAATACGCCTGGAGCCTGGCCGACGCGGCGTGAGGACGGAGATAATGGCTGGCGCCCCCCGAAAACGGAAAAAAGCGCCGGCCCGGGAGGGGGCCGGCGCTCTTCCGAGGCGCTCCGGGGGGAAGGAGGAGAGCGCCCTAGAAGCTGTAGCGCAGGCTCATCAGGTACTGCCGGCCGCTGTGGGTGTAGACGTTGAGGCGGTTGCTATCGCCGACATACTGGTCGTTGAACTCGTCGGTCAGATTGACCCCCTCGAAGCTGAGCTTGAGGTTGTCGCGCAGGTTCACCGAGGCCTGCATGTCGAGGTTCAGGGTCTCGTTGGTGCCTTGGACGGTGTTGCCGTCGCTGCCGGGCACCTGGGTCAGGTAGCCGTCGCGATAGGCGGCCGAGCCGCGGATGCTGAACTTGTCGGTCTCGTAGTACAGGGTGAAGTTGGCGGCGTTCTTCGACAGCCCCACCAGGGTGGCGTTGACGGTCGGCGCGCCGGGCGTGGTCGAGGTCAGGTACTGGATGTCGGAATTGACGAAGGTGTAGTTGGCCAGGAAGCCGAAGTGGCTCCAGAAGCCGGGCAGGAAGCTGAGCGGCTGCTGCCAATTCAGTTCGATCCCCGTGAGGTCGCCGCCATCGGAATTGATCGGCTGGGTGACCTGGAAGGTGTCGGTCGGCAAGGCGCTGGTGCCGTTCAGCAGCGAGTTCGGCAGGCCCAGGGTGTTGTAGACCCGGGCTTGACGCAGGGTGGCGACGAAGGTGTCGATGCGCTTGAAGAAGAAGCCGGCGGCCAGCATCGTACCCGAGCGCGGATACCATTCCAGCGACAGGTCGACATTGGTCGAGCGGGTCGGATCCAGGTCGGGATTACCGGAGCTGACGCTGAGGTTGGAGCCTTGCACGCTGATGTCGGTGCCGGGGGTCAGCGAGCCGATGCCGGGGCGGGCGATGGTCTCGGCGGTGCTGAACCGCGCCACCACGGTGTCGCTGAGGTCGGCGGCCAGGTTGAACGACGGCAGGGTCAGATTGTAGCTGCGGCTGGCGTCCACCCGTTGGACAACGCCCTGGACGACGGCGTAGCCGGCCGATTCCTGGTCGGTCTTGACCTGGCGCACGCCGGCGTCGCCGCGCCAGGGCAGGCCGAAGGCGTCGAACTTGAACTCGGCCTGCAGATAGGCGCCGGTGTCGGTCTCCTGCACCGCGCCGTACTGGCCGCGGGCCGAGCTGTTGTTGGTGTTGGTCAGGGCGTAGATGCCGGTGTTGCTGTAGATGTTGAACTGCTTGTTGTAGGCGTCGATGTCGGGCACCAGCCAGGCGGTGGCGTTGCCGCCCGGCATGTCGAGATTGCGGCCAAAGCCCGAGAACACCTTGGACACCGAGGCCAGTTGGGCCGGGGTCAGGGTCTGGACCACGGTCTCGCTGGTGCGGTAGGCGCCGTAGGAGTCGTACTCGAACTTGCGCCAGTCGACCCCGGCCTTGAAGGTCAGGTGATCGTTCAGATCCCACTCGCCATAGACCTTGGCGGTGGAGAACTGGTTCTCGACGAACTGCGGCCGGATCCGCACTTCCGACGTGCCGTTGATCGCCGACCAGTTGGCCGGATCGGTCGGGTCGAAGCCCAGATTGATCGCCGGGGCGCGATTGTCGCGGAAGTCGTAGCTGTAGCCCTGGCTGTTGGCGCGATCGAAGGTGATGATCGTCGACACCGGCTGGGTGAAGGTGGAGTCCGCATAGCCGCCCAGGAAGCCGACCCGCATCCGGTCGTTGAAGTCGTGGGTCAGGTTGAGAGTAAACTGCTTGAACTCGGTGTTCAGCTCGTCATAGGCCGACTGGGTGCGCAGATCGACATTGTCGATCCGGGCGTAGACCAGGTCCTGGCCCTGGACGACGCCGTCGCGGATGATCGCCTGCGGCTTGCCGACGCCCGAGCGCGACAGGCC
>JAQGIN010000276.1 GCA_028291125.1 Caulobacter sp. | reverse complement strand
CCGCCGGCATCACCTCCCAGTTCGACAGATGGCCGGAGACGAACACCACCGGGGTCTTGGTGGCGGCGATCTCGAACAATCGCTCCTGGCCCACCACCTCGACCCGGCCGGTGGAGGGCAGGATCTGGTCCATCAGCGAGAACTCGGCGACGCTGCGGCCCAACCCCTCCCATTGCGCCCCGAGGATCTTGGCCCGCCAGGCGGCGTCCTTCTCGGGAAAGGCCAGTTTCAGATTGCGCTCGGCCACCTTGTGCGGCCCGGTCAGCGGGCCAAGGACCCGCAGCATCCAGCCGCCGAACGCCGAGGCCGCGTCGACGCCGAGCAGGCGCACGACGCCGCTGAACAGATCAAAGCCCAGCGCCTCGAGGCGCCAGAGCAGGTCCTGGACCCAGGAGGGCCGACGCGGTTCAGACATCCGTCTTAGTAGGCTGGCCGGGGCGCCCCGCGCAATCTTCGGCTTGCGGCACGCCCCTTGCGACGTCGTCGCCGACCGTGCCGTTTCGGGACGGCGCGACTGCAATCAACAATGGGCGGCATTGGCTCCTATGAGTAACGACGTCGACGTGCATCTGGGCAAGCGGCTACGCCGCCGGCGCCGGCTGCTGGGCCTGACCCAGCAGCAACTGGCCGGCAGTGTCGGCGTGCGCTTCCAGCAGATCCAGAAATACGAGTGCGGCGCCAATCGCATCTCGGCCGCCCGCCTGTGGCAGCTGGCCGAGGCCTTGGACGTGCCCGTCGGCTATTTCTATGACGGCCTGGCCAATCCCGGACGGGGCGAGGCCGGCGAGGACGCCGACAGCGCCGAGATGTTCGCCCGCAAGGAGACCCTCGACCTGATCCGCGCCTATTATCTGCTGGGCGAGCGGCCGCGCCGCCGGCTGCTGGACCTGGCCAAGTCGCTGCACGGCGGCGAGGCGGCCGAGGCCTAGACCAACGGACGGTGGCGCGATCCCGCCGGGCGGTTTAAGCCTCGCGCCATGACGCTTTCCGCCGACCGGCTCGCCGCGCTTGACGCCTTCATCCTCGACCTGAACCGCGCCTCGGCGGCGGCGATCCTGCCGCTGTTCCGGGCCGATCACGGCCTGGAGGACAAGGCGGCGGGCCAGGACCTGCCCCGCGAGTCGCACGCGGCCTTCGATCCGGTCACGCAGGCCGATCGCGGGGCCGAGGCGGCGATCCGAGCGCTGATCACCGCGCGCTATCCCGACCACGGGGTGATCGGCGAGGAATATGGCGAGGACCGGCCGGACGCCGAGTTCGTCTGGGTGCTGGACCCCATCGACGGCACCCGCGCCTTCATCGCCGGCCTGCCGCTGTGGACCACCCTGATCGGCCTGCGCCACCAGGGCCGGCCGGTGCTGGGCTCGATCGGTCAGCCCTATGTCGGCGAGGTGTTCGTCGGCCACGCCGGCGGGTCGCGGCTGCTGGCCCGCGGGCGCGAGACGCCGCTGAAGGTTCGCCCCTGCCCCACCTTGGCCGGGGCCATCATCGCCACCACCGATCCCGACGCCTGTTTCGACGCCCCCGAACGCGACGCCTGGCGCCAGGTGCGCCTAGCCTCGAAGCTGGCCCGGCTGGGCTGCGACGCCTACGCCTACGCCATGGTGGCGGCCGGCAAGATGGACCTGGTGATCGAGGCCGGCCTGAAATGCTGGGACATCGAGGCGGCCGTGCCGGTGCTGGCCGGAGCCGGCGGCCTAGTCACCGACTGGCGCGGCGACCCGATCGGGACGAACGGCGGCCAGATGATCATCGCCGGCGACCGGCGCTGCCTCGACGCGGCGGTGGCGATGCTCAGCGCGGCGGCGAAATAGCCTCGTCGACCGTCTCGTCGAACGCCGTCCAGAATTGGGCCCGCTTGTCGTCGGTCTCGATCAGGATCTCGTGGAAGGCGTCCGCCACCTCGACATAGCGGCCCCTTGGGATGCGGCCGGCGATCGCCTTGAGGTCGGCGTTGACGACGCGGGTGTCGGCCCCGGCGGCGACGATGGTCACCGGGATGGCGATGGCCTCGACGCCACGATTGTGTTTGAGCCAGGCGCAGGCGCTGAAGGCGAAGTCCAACCAGCCCCAGGTCAGGCCGCCCAGGGCGAGGTCGCGGTTGGCGGCCAGCTGAGCGTCATAACGCTCGTAGCGGGCCCGGTCGTGAGTCAGGGCGTCGGTGGCGAAGCTGTCGGCGAACGGGTCGCTCGGTCCGCCGACATAGACGCGGGCCTGGCCGCTATGGGCCTTCCACCAGGTCAGGATCCGGCTGGCCAGCGGATCGCGCTTGCCGGTCGAGACGCCCAGCATCGGGGCCGACAGCACGCAGGCGGAAAACCGGGCCTCGCCATGGGCCAGGGCCAGAAGGGTCAGGCAGCCGCCCATCGAATGGCCCATGGCGATCCACGGCCGGGGCAGCCGCGCCTCGAAGGCCGCCAGCAGGGCCTGGTAGTCGGAGAGGAAGGTCTTGAAGCCGCGGGCGTGGCCCGCCAGCCGGTCGGGCAAGGCGCGCGCCGACAGGCCCTGGCCGCGCCAGTCATGGACCAGCACCGCCAAGCCCCTGGCCAGCAGATCCTCGACGACCTCGAAATACTTCTCGATCGGCTCGGTGCGGCCGGGGCTGAGGATCACCGAGCCGCGCGGCGCCCCGTCCGGGAAAAACCACGCGGCGCGGAGGGTCGCCCCGTCCGCGCCGACAAACCATTCCGCCGTTCCATGGTCGGGAACGGGCGCCGCCGGGATCGAGACCAGGGGCGCGCGCTCCGTCGTCATGGGATCAGCGCATCTTGGCGAACAGCGCGCCCATCTTCGGCTGCAGCGCCATGGCCGCGCCCATGTCCGACAGCTTCAGCTTGCCGGTCATCACCGCCATGGTCGGGTCCAGCGTGCCGGCGCCGATGGCCAGCAGGTCGTCCATGCTCAGCGTCATGGTCAGGTCGGCCGGCTTGTCCTCGTTGCTGACCTCGCCGCCGTCGATATGGATGAAGCCGGCGTCCTTGAGGTCGAACTTCAGGCTCTTGCCCAGACCGCTGTCGGTCCCGACGGCGCCTTTGATGCGATCGGTGATTTCCTGAAGAGTAGCCATGAGCGCGGTCTCCCTGTCTGCGCGAAGTTTATCGCCGATATCGTGGCGGCGAGGCGACGGCAAGTAAACACCGTTTAGACGACGCCATTATTTCTTCTTGCCGGCGAAACCGACCTTGGTCGGCGCCCGGTCCAGGCGCACGCGCACCGCGCCCTTGGCCTCGTCGGGGCGGAACACTGGACTGGTCCTTTCGACGGGCAGCGGCTGTTCGCGTCCATCGGCGAACACCACCCGGCCCGCGCCGGCCCCGGGGAAGCGGAGCCCGGCCATTTTCGGGGCCAGCATCGCCATGGGCCCGGCCGCCTTGCCGATGGCGCGATTGGCCTCGTCGACCGTCGCCACCAGGTCGTTGGCCGCGTACTCGCTGGCGGGTTTGAGGACCGGATCGAACCGCATCATCATCCCCAGCTTCACGCTGGCCGGCACGTCGAAGCTGACGGCGGCCCTGGCGGCGAGCTGGGCTTGGGTGGGCGTGCGCTCGAAGAAGCCGTCGGGTCCGATCGGCAACGGCGTGCGCGCGCCGCCCGCCTCGACCAGGGTGGCCTTGACGTCCGGCGCCATCTTGCCGTCGCGCTGCAAACCGTAGGACAGCTTGAACCGGGTGCGCTCCTGGGGCGGCAGGGTCAGAAACTTGTCGAGATAGGGGAAGATCTTAGCCGCCTCGACGGTCTTGACCTCCTGCGCCAGGGCCGCGGGGGCGAAGGTGGCGCAGGCCATCGCCAGGCCGGCGGCGACGATCAGGGCGCGGCTCACGCCGGCTTCACGAATTTGAGGGTCATGCGGTCGCTCTCCCCGATGGCGTCGTACTTGGCGTGGTCGAAGCCGGCCTGGGGCGGCGCGCCGCGCGGCCCCGACAGGCGGGTCGGCGGCAGGGTCCAGACCCCGAACGGATGGTCCTTGTCATCCTTGGGATTGGCGTTGATCTCGCTGGCCGCGGCTAGGACGAAGCCGGCCTCCTTGGCCATTTCGACCACATAGGCCTGCTGCACATAGCCGTCGGCGGCCAACAGATCCTGCACCGCCCCGGCGTCGGCGCGATGCTCCTCGACCCCGAGGCTCCCGCCGGGCTTCAGCGCCGCCAGGGCGTCGCGGAAGGCCTTTTCGGCGACCCCGCCGGCCATCCAGTTGTGCAGGTTGCGCAGGAACAGCACCCGGTCGACGGTCCCGGCCGGGGCCGCCGGCCCGCTGGTCGGGCCGAAGCTGGTGAAGACCACCTCACCATAGAGCTTGGGCGCGGCGGCCAGCTTGCGGCGATAGGCCTCGACGGTCTCGGCCGCCGCCGGGTCGCTGGGATCGTCGGTCTGCAGCTGGGCCGCGTAGAGCTTGCCGCCGGTGGCGGCCAGGAACGGGGCCAGGATGTCGGTGTACCAACCGGTTCCGGGCCAGAACTCGACCACCGTCTGGCCGGGGCGCACCTCCCAGAAGGTCAGACTCTCCACCGGATGGCGCCAGCGATCGCGGGCTCTGTCGGCGGGCGCACGCCAGGGCCCGGCCACCGCCGCTTCCAGGGTGTCGGGCGCGCCGGCCGTCGGCGGGGCGGGCTTGGCCGTCGGTCCCTTCCGGCCGCAGCCGACCAGGGCCAGGCCGCCGGCGCCCAGCAGCAGGCCGCGTCTCGACCAGTCAGAACGCGTGATCATGCCCCACCTTGTCGGCGCAACGCGGTCAAAAAGCGGCCAGGACGCGACGCCACCTCAGGCGGGCTTGCGGAATCGCAAGGTCATGCGGTCGCTTTCGCCGATGGCGTCGTACTTGGTGCGGTCGAAATTGGGATTGGCCGGCTGGCCGCCGGGGGCCGAGCGCTTGGTCGGCGGCAGGGTCCAGACCCCGAACGGGTGGTCCTTGTCGTCCTTGGGATTGGCGTTGATCTCGGACTGGGCGTCGAGCACGAAGCCGGCCTTCTGGGCCAAGGCGACCACCGTGGCGGTCGACAGATAGCCGTCGGCCCCGGCCGAGGTCTGCGGCTTGGGGTCGGCGCGGTGCTCCTCGACCGCCAGCACGCCGCCGGGCTTGAGCACCGCGTAGAAGTCGGCGAAGGCCTTGTCGGCGACGCCGGGCTGGATCGTCCAGTTGTGGATGTTGCGGGCGGTCAGGACCAGGTCGGCCGAGCCGGGCGCGCCCAGGGGCGGCGAGGCCGAGCCGAAGCCGACATAGGAGATCGCGCCGTACTTGCCGATGTCGGCGTATTTGGCCTCGAAGTCGGCGCGGCCCTTGCGGGCGCTGTCCGACAGCTTGGGATTGGTCAGGTCGGCCACCCCCGCCACATAGGTCCCGCCGGTGGCCTTGGCGTAGGGGGCGAGGATTTCGATCCAGTAGCCGCCGCCGGGCACCACCTCGATCACCGTCTGCTTGGGCTTTAGGCCCCAGAACACCAGGCTGTCATGGGGATGGCGCGCGCCGTCCCGGGCGACGTTCTCGGGCGCGCGCAGCGGCGAGGCCACGGCGGCCTTCAGCACGGCGTCGGCGGCCCAGCCCGCCGTCGGGCCGATCAAGGCCACCGCGGCGGCGATCAGCAGGACGTGTCGGCGACGGATCATGGCGGGTACTCCTGGCGAGCGAAGCGCCGACCTTAACCGTCGGGGGACGGCGATCAAGCCGCGTGCGAGGAACCGATCGCCCCAGGGTCTTGAAGTGGTCGAGACGCTTCCCACCTCTACCCCGAAGGCGCTGGATTTCCGGGCCTTCCGGATCGCGGGCGACGCCAAATCTGGGTCGCCGAAGGTCTGAAACACGACAACCTTGCTTGATGAAGAAGGATGTACATCCATGCGTACGATCGACCTGTCCCCCCTGTATCGCTCCGTCGTCGGCTTCGACCGCCTGGCCGCCCTGCTCGACTCGGCCGCCACCAATGAAGCCGCCTCGGGCTATCCGCCCTACAATATCGAGCGCACCGGCGAGAACGACTACCGCATCGAGATCGCGGTGGCCGGCTTCAAGTCCGAAGAGCTCACCATCGAGGTCAAGGAAAACCTCCTGACCGTGACCGGCCGCAAGGCCGCCAATGACGAAGCCAAGCGCTACCTGCATCGCGGCCTGGCCGAGCGCAATTTCGAGCGCCGCTTCCAGCTGGCCGACTATGTGGTGGTGAGCGACGCCAACCTGGCCGACGGCCTGTTGTCGATCGCCCTGCGCCGCGAGCTGCCCGAAGCGCTGAAGCCGCGCACCATCGAGATCAAGTCCGCCGGCGCGGCCCTGATCGAAGGCGAAAAGGCGGCCTAAGCCGCTTCCAAGCTCCAGCGATTGGGAAAGGCGGCGCGGCGACGCGCCGCCTTTTTCACGTTCGCCATCGACGCGTGATTGGAAATCACGGCTCAGATGTGTATACTATGGCCAAAGGATACACATCATGCGAACCAATATCGTGATCGATGACGTCCTCATGGCCGACGCCATGCGGGCGACTGGCCTCAAGACCAAGCGTGAGGCGGTCGAGCTTGGATTGAAGACCTTGCTCCGTCTAAGGAAACAGGAAGACATCCGCAAATTCCGAGGCAAGCTGGCATGGTCGGGTGATCTCGACGCCATGAGAACCGACGGATGATCCTGGTCGATTCCAGCGTCTGGATCGACTATTTCAGAGGCGTCTCGACGGTGCGGACCGATAGGCTCGACGCCCTTCTCAGCAGCGAACTCCTCGCAGTCGGCGACATCGTTCTGACAGAAGTCCTGCAAGGCTTTGCAAGCGAGCGCGACTTCAACCAGGCCCTCGGATTGCTGACGTCGCTCACCATCGTCCCTATCGCTGGCCAGGATCTCGCCATTCAGGCGGCGCGAAATTTCCGGACGCTGCGTGCTCGCGGTGTGACGGTCCGCAAAACCATCGACACCCTGATCGCAACCCGATGCATAGAGGACGGCATGGCGCTCCTCTATAGCGACCGGGATTTCGATCCCTTCGTTGAATTCCTCGGTCTCAAGCGCGCCGATCAGGCCGGATAGAGTTCCAGATCCTGCACCTGCGACAGGTCGCAATCGCGAAAGCTGGTCTTGGTCAGGCGGGCCCCACCGAACTCGGCGCCGCGCAGATCGGCGCCGTCGAGGATCGCCTCGCTGAAATCCGCCGTCTGGGCCAGGGCGTAACGCAGCCGCGCCGACGACAGATTGGTCACCGTCTTGCGCTCGGGCCCCAGCGGCAGGGCGCATAGAAAGGCCCCGCGCAGGTCGGCCTTGGTCAGATTGGCCCCGTTCAGCTTGGCCCCGCGCAGGTCGGCGCCGCGCAGATTGACGGCGCGCAGATCGGCGTTCTGCAGATTGGCTCCCTGCAATTGCACGCCCGACAGGTCCAGGCCGACCATGCAGGCGCCCTTGGCGCTCATCGCCGTCAGCCGCAGGCCCTTGAGCCGGGCGCCGAGCGGCCGTAGGTCCTCGCCGTCGAACCGCGCCGCGGCCCCCGTCTTGCCGCCGGTCCGGCACCATTGTTCGTTGGCCAGGGCGCTCTGGTGCAGCGCCTCGACCCGGCCCAGCGCCTGGTCGGTGGGCGCGGCCAGACAGCCGACCAGGCTGGCCCCCGCCGTGCGGGCCGTGGAGACGTCGACCCCGGCCATCACCGCCCCGGCCAGATTGGCGCCCTCCAGATTGCAGCCCTTGACGTCGGCCCCGTCGAGCAAGGCGCCGGCCAGGTTGGCCTCCTTGAGATTGGCCCCGTTCAGCTTGGCGCCGCGCAGCGAGCAGTCGGTGAAGTCGGCCTTGAAGGCCGAGACGCCGGAGAATTGCGAACCGTCCAGCGTGGCGCCGGCGAAATTGGCCTCGTCGACCTCGCCCGCCCGGGCCTCGTGGCGCAAGGTGTCGAGGCCCTTGCGCGGATGGGGGATGGCGATCTGACCCTCGCGAAAATCGGCCTGGGTCAGGTCGGCCTGGGACAGGTTGGCGCCGCGCAGGCAGGCGCCGCGCAGGTCGGCGCGGATCAGCACCGCCTGGCGCAGATCGGCCTTGCGCAGGTCGCAGCCGAACAGGGTGGCGC
>JAQGIN010000275.1 GCA_028291125.1 Caulobacter sp. | reverse complement strand
TACATCATCCCCTCGGCCTTCGATCCGCGGCTGATCTGGTACGTGCCGCCGTTCGTCGCCCAGGCGGCCATGGACACCGGCGTCGCCCGCAAGCCGATCGAGGACATGGACGCCTATCGCGCCAGCCTGGCCCAGCGCCTCGATCCCACCGCCGGCTTCCTGCAGAAGGTCAGCGGCGCGGTGCTGGCCAATCCCAAGCGCATCGTGTTCGCCGAGGGCGAGGACCCCAGCGTCATCCGCGCCGCCTACGCCTTCCAGACCGGCGGCTACGGCAAGGCCATCCTCTGCGGCCGCGAGAACCTGGTGTGCGAGAACATGCGGGTGGTGGGCCTGGACCCCGAGACCGCCGGCCTGGAGATCATCAACGCCCGCCTCTCCGACCGTAATCCCGACTATGTCGACGCCCTCTACAAGCGCCTGCAGCGCCAGGGCTATCTGAAGCGCGACATCCAGCGGCTGATCAACCAGGACCGCAACAGCTTCGCCGCCTCGATGGTGGTGATGGGCGAGGCCGACGGCATGGTCACCGGCGTCACCCGCAGCTTCGACCAGGCGCTGGAGGAGATCCTGCGCGTCGTCGATCCGGCCCCCGGCGGCCGGATCATGGGCATGTCGGTGGTGCTGGCCAAGGGTCGGACGATCTTCGTCGCCGACACCAACGTCACCGAACTGCCCGAGGCCGAGGAGCTGGTCGAGATCGCCTGCGAGGCGGCCCGCGCCGTCTCCCGCCTGGGCTTCAAGCCGCGCGTCGCCTTCATGAGCTATTCGACCTTCGGCAATCCGATGGGCCTGCGCTCGGAAAAGGTCCGCGAGGCCGTCGCCATGCTCGACGAGATGGACGTCGATTTCGAATACGAGGGCGAAATGCCGCCCGAACTGGCCCTGGATCCCGAACGTCGCGCCAACTACCCGTTCATGCGCTTGACCGACAGCGCCAACATCCTGGTGATGCCGGCCATCCACGCCGCCTCGATCTCCACCAAGCTGGTGCAGTCGCTGGGCGGGGCCACGGTGATCGGGCCGGTGCTGCTGGGCCTGTCCAAATCGGTGCAGATCTGCCCGCTGTCGGCCTCGGTGTCGAAGATCCTCAACATGGCGATGATGGCGGCCTATGATCAGCCGGTGGAGGTGGAAGCCTAGGACGCGTCCCTTCGTCCGACTCTCGCGATCGGATCTCGGTGGACACCTCTTGCCACATGACGTCGCTCTTCCGGCGAGGCTATGCTCGTCGGGGGCGCACGAGAGGGTTGAGCGGATATGATCGCGCGAGCGTCGGCCTCAAACCATGGTTGACGACGCGCCTTCGCTGTCGGCGTCGCCCAGCGTCACCACGGCGCTGAAGCACGCGCCGCTGGGCATCGCGATCTTCGACCGGCAGATGCGCTATCTGGCCGCGTCGCGGCAGTATCTGACCGACCAGGGCCTGCCGGCCGATCTGCCGCTGCTGGGGCAGCGGCACTACGACGTGTTTCCCGAGATCCCCCAGCACTGGCGCGACCTGCATGCCCGTGTCCTGGCCGAGGGGGTGGAGCTGCACAACAACGATGGCGACCGCTATGTCGACCGGCGGGGCCAGGTCGACTGGATCCGCTGGTCGATGGCCCCTTGGCGCACCGACGACGGCGCGATCGGCGGCCTGGTGCTCTACACCGAGGTGGTCACCGGGACGGTCGAGGCCCGGATGAGGCTGGAGGCCGCCGAGGCCCGCTATCGCGCCGTCTTCGATCAGGCGGCGATGGGCGTGGCCCGCGTCTCGCCCGACGGCGGCTTGCTGGAGATGAACGACCGCTTCTGCGCGATCGCCCGGCGCGATCGCGACGTCTTGCTGGGCGGCCGGCTGCAGGACATTCTCCAGGCCGACGATCCCGGCGCCGAGGCCGTCCCCGTCGAGGCGCTGCTGTCGGGGGCGGTCGAGAGCGCTTCGGCCGAGCGGCGGATCGCCGCCGGGACCGACGGCGTGGTCTGGATCCACCTGACGGCGTCGCGCGTCCAGCTCGGCGACGAGCCGGCCTATCTGGTGGTGATCATTTCCGACATCACCCCGCGCAAGCAGGTCGAGTCCGACCAGCAACACTATCAGGGCCAGCTGCGGCTGCTGATCAACGAGCTGAACCATCGGGTGAAGAACACGCTGGCGACGGTGCAGTCGATGGCGGCCCAGACGCTGAAGACCGAGCCGGATTCGACGGTCGCCTTCGAGAAGTTCGAGTCGCGCCTGCTCGGCCTGTCCCAGGTGCACGACGTGCTGACCCGCGAAAGCTGGCACGGCGCGGGGCTGCGGGAGGTCGCCGAGCGCGCGCTGGCGCCGTTCATCGAGGTTGGCGGCCGGATGGCCATCGAAGGACCGCCCGTCTGGCTGCAGCCCGGCGGGGCCCTGACCATGGCGCTGATCTTCCACGAACTGGCGACCAACGCGCTCAAATATGGCGCGCTGTCGACCGAAGGGGGGCGGGTCGAGCTGGGCTGGTCCTACGCGCCGGAGACGCGCGCGCTGCGGCTGACCTGGGTGGAGGCCGGCGGTCCGCCGGTGGCGTCGCCGACGCGCCGGGGGTTCGGCTCCCGCCTGATCGAGCGCAGCCTGCGGGGCGAGCTGAAGGGGGCGGCGACGATGGAATACCGTCCCGACGGCCTGGTCTGCGCCATGGAGGCCACCCTGTCCGCGCCGGTCG
This sequence comes from Caulobacter sp., assembly GCA_028291125.1. Taxonomy (GTDB): domain Bacteria; phylum Pseudomonadota; class Alphaproteobacteria; order Caulobacterales; family Caulobacteraceae; genus Caulobacter. The sequence continues at coordinate 1,230 of JAQGIN010000275.1, read as the reverse complement.
AGGCCAGCGCGGCCCCGGGCGCCTGACGGCGCGCCGTCAGACCGCCATCGACAGCAGGCCGTTCGATTGGCAGAGGGCGGACAGCCCCAGCAGTCCGCAATCGTCGGCGCCGACCAGATAGAGCGGCACGCCGGTCATGTAGCCGGCCATCCGGCCCTTGGCCTCGAACCGGGTCCGGCAGACCCCGCGATCGAACTGCGCGCCCCAGCTGGCGATGAACGGGCTGAACATATAGACGCCGCTGCGGGCGCCGGCGGTGAGGGCCAGGTTGCCGGCCACCGCCCCCACCCAGCCCGACTGCAGTTGGAAGGTCAGTTGGGCCGTCGGGTCGCCGCCTTCGGCCAGGGTCTGCACCTCGTCCCGGGTCAGTCGGGCGTCCGGGCCGCCGGCCAGCAGGGTCAGGGCGCGGTGAATGTCGCGCGTTCCATCGATGGTCAGCACGGTCTCGGAGGACACGTGGCCGTGCTGGGCGCGCAGCACGGCGATGACGTCGGCCTCGCGGTCGTCGGCGGCGGCCAGGTCGGCGTGGCCGCCCTCGCCGGGGGAGGCGACCCAGCCGACGAAGCCGTCCGGGTTGAGGATGGCCATGCCGAGGCCCTCGCCGGTGACCGGACCCATGGCGGCGGCCGGGGCCTCGCCCCGCGGCCGCGCCTCGCCGATCGCCTCCAGCCAGGGGTCGGGCAGCAGCGGCATGGCCGCGGCCCGCGCCAGGAAGTTGTTGACCAGCTTCAGACTGGACGCGCCGCTGGCCTCGGCCAGGCGGTCGCGGTCGAGGCGAAGCGGATAGCGGGTGAGCTGCAGCACGCCGTCGATCGCCGGTCCCGGGGCGCAGAAGGCCGCGCAGGACGGCGGCGCCGCGGCGTGCTCGTCCAGGAAGGCGGCGATCGCCGCCATCAGCGCGCCTTCGTCGGCGCAGGGAACGGTCGTGCGGATCGAGGGCAGGGCGCCGGGCGTGGCGAGGCCGAGGACCAGGGTCTTGCCATTGGCCTCCCCGAGCAGCACTTGGTCGGCCATGCGGGTTCCTCGCGATGCTGTGGCGGGTCGATCGGCGACACATGCCTTGCCAGGCGGGCGTCCCGATCGCTAGGGATACCCCGCGATGGTACAGGTATTCGTGAAAGCAAAGATCTGCGGCCTTTCGACGCCGTCCGCCGTGACGGCGGCGCTCGACGGCGGCGCGGCCTATCTGGGCTTCGTGTTCTTCGCCAAGAGCCCGCGGAACCTGGAGCC
>JAQGIN010000261.1 GCA_028291125.1 Caulobacter sp. | reverse complement strand
GCGGTGCGCCAGGGATGGATTCCGCGCTAGCGCCCCGCGTCCTTCGAGGCCCGCTGCGCGGGCGCCTCAGGATGAGGACTTCGGTGCAGCGGTCCTCATCCTGAGGTGCGAGGCGAAGCCGAGCCTCTAAGGACGCACGGCTAGTCCGGCGTATTCGCCGCCAGCTCGGCCAGCCAGACATCGGCCCCGACGTCGGACGGCATCCGCCAGTCGCCGCGGGGCGACAGCGCCCCGCCCGACGAGATCTTCGGGCCGTTGGGCATAGCCGAGCGCTTGAACTGGTTGGCGAAGAACCGCTTCAGGAACAGGGTCAGCCAGCGCTTGATCTCGGCCAGGTCGTAGGCGCGGCGGCTGGCCTCCGGCGTGCCGGCCGGCCAGGCCCCGGCGGCGGCGTCATGCCAGGCGCTCCAGGCCAGGAAGGCGATCTTCGACGGGCTCATGCCGAACCGGGTGAGGTAATAGAGGTTGAAGTCCTGCAGGGCGTAGGGGCCGACGAAACTCTCGGTGGCCTGGGTGGTCGCGCCGGGCACCAGTTCCGGCGAGATCTCGGTGTCGAGGATGTCGGTCAGCAGGGCGGCGGTGGCCGTGTCGACGTCGCCCGAGCCGACCACGAAGCGGATCAGGTGCTGGATCAGGGTCTTGGGCACCCCGCTATTGGGGTTGTAGTGGCTCATCTGGTCGCCGACCCCGTAGGTGCACCAGCCCAGGGCCAGTTCCGACAGGTCGCCGGTGCCGACCACCAGGCCGCCGTGCTGGTTGGCCAGGCGGAACAGATAGTCGGTGCGCAGGCCGGCCTGGACGTTCTCGAAGGTGACGTCATAGACCGCCTCGCCCTTGGCGAACGGGTGGTTGAGGTCGGCCAGCATCTGGTTGGCGGCCGGGCGGATGTCGATCTCGCCGGCGGTGACGCCCATCGCCCGCATCAAGGCCCAGGCGTTGGTCTTGGTGCGCTCGGAGGTGGCGAAGCCCGGCAGGGTGTAGGCCAGGATGTTGGTCCGGGGCAGGCCTAGCCCGTCCAGGGCCTTGGCGGCGACGATCAGGGCGTGGGTGGAGTCCAGGCCGCCCGATATGCCGATCACCAGCTTGCTCAGGCCCGAGGCCTCGACCCGGCGGGCCAGGGCCTGGACCTGGATATTGAAGGCCTCGTAGCAGTTCTCGCGCAGCTTGGCGGGATCCGACGGGGTGAACGGGAAGCGCTCGACCTTGCGCGCCAGGGTCAGGTCGCCGCCGGGCGGCGTGAAGGCGAACGGCTGCACCCGGTAGGCCGTGAGCGCCAGGTTGACGGCCTCGGAATCGTGGAAGCTGCCGGTGCGCATCCGCTCCTGGCGCAGGCGGTCGACGTCGATGTCGGCGACGGCCATGACCGCCTGGTCCGAGAACCGCTCGGTCTCGGCCAGCAGGGCCCCCAGCTCGTGGATGTCGGCGTGGCCGTCCCAGGCGAGGTCGGTGGAGGACTCGCCGGCCCCGGCCGCCGAATAGACATAGGCCGCCAGGCAGCGGACCGATTGCGAGGCGCACAGCAGGCGGCGGGTCTCGGACTTGCCGATGGTGATGTTGCTGGCCGACAGGTTGAGCAGGATCTCGGCCCCGGCTAGGGCGGCGGCGGTGCTGGGCGGCGACGGCGTCCAGACGTCCTCGCAGATCTCGGCGGCGAACGTGAAGGGGTTCGGTCCTTCGGCGCGGAACAGCAGGTCGGTCCCGAACGGGACCACGTCGCCGGCCAGGGTCAGGGTCTTGCCGACCACGCCCAAGCCGCTGGTGAACCAGCGCCGCTCGTAGAATTCGCGATAGTTGGGCAGGAAGGTCTTGGGCACGACTCCCAGAACCCGGCCGCCGCCGATGATCACGGCGGTGTTGTACAGCTGGCCGCCGTCGCGCAGCGGCGCCCCGACCACCAGGATCGGGCGCAGCTTGGCGCTGGCCTTGGCCAGGTGGGCGATCGCCGCCTCGACGGCGTCGAGCAGGGCGTCTTGTTGCAGCAGGTCGTCGAGCGAATAGCCCGACAGGCCCAGCTCCGGGAACACCATCACCGCCACGCCGGCCGCGTGGCCCTCGCGAGCCAGGTCTAGGACGCGGTCGGCATTGGTCAGCGGATCGGCCAGCTTGACCTTGGGCACGGCGGTGGCGACGCGCACGAAGCCGTGGCGATAGGGCGAGAAGAACGAAGGGTCCGCCAAGGTCTCAAGCCTTCCGATGGGCGGGTCCCGGCCGGGTCCCGCTATTATGCTAAAAGTGAGCATAAGTGGTGGCTCACATATAGCGGCTCGCGGCGGCGATGCAAAGCGCCGAGCGCCGCTTGGCTTGACCGGAGGGGGCGAGCGTGTCACCTGCGGCCCGCGCAAACACCCCTAAACACATAAAGATAGAGCCAAGCTCATGTCCGTCTCGCCCATCAAGATGGCCGACGCGATCCGCGTCCTGTCCATGGACGCCGTCCACAAGGCGCGTTCCGGCCACCAGGGCATGCCGATGGGCATGGCGGACGTCTCCACCGTGCTGTGGAGCAAATTCCTGAAGTTCGACGCCGCCCGGCCCGACTGGGCCGACCGCGACCGTTTCGTGCTGTCGGCCGGCCACGGCTCGATGCTGCTCTACAGCCTGCTGCACCTGACCGGCTTCAAGGCCGTGACCATGGCCGAGATCGAGGCCTTCCGGCAGTGGGGCTCGATGACCCCGGGCCACCCCGAGGTCGGCCACACCCCCGGCGTCGAGACCACCACCGGCCCGCTGGGCCAGGGCCTGGCCACCTCGGTCGGCATGGCCATGGCCGAGCGCCACCTGGCCGCCCGCTTCGGCGACGACCTGGTCGACCACCGCACCTGGGTGATCGCCGGCGACGGCTGCCTGATGGAGGGCGTCAGCCACGAGGCCATCAGCCTGGCGGGCCGGTTCAGGCTTTCCAAGCTGACGGTGCTCTTCGACGACAACAACACCACTATCGATGGCGAGGCGACCATCGCCGAGACCGGCGACCAGATGGCGCGGTTCAAGGCGGCCGGCTGGGCGGTCAAGCATGTGGACGGCCACCACTACGGCAAGATCGCCGCCGCCCTGCGCTGGGCCGCGCGGCAGGACCGCCCCAGCTTCATCGCCTGCAAGACCCTGATCTCCAAGGGCGGCGGGCCGAAGGAAGGCGACCCGCACAGCCACGGCTACACCCTGTTCGACGACGAGATCAAAGCCGCGCGCGAGGCCATGGGCTGGACCCACGGCCCGTTCGATACGCCCGACGACGTGGCAAAGAACTGGAAGTCCGCCGGCCGCCGCGGCGCCCGCGTGCGCAAAGTCTGGGAGGCCAAGCTGAAGGCCTCGTCCCACGCCGCCGATTTTTCCAGGGCGATCAGGGGCGACCTGCCCAAGGGCGCCTTTGAGCGCATCGACGCCTATATCGAGGAAGCCGCCCGCACCGGCGTCGCCAACGCCACCCGCGTCCACTCCGGCTCGGCCCTCGACCAGCTGATCCCGGCCATCCCGGAAATGATCGGCGGCAGCGCCGACCTCACCGGCTCCAACAACACCTTCGTCAAGGGCATGAAGCCGTTCGACGCCCCCGACTACGCCGGCCGCTACGTCCACTACGGCGTTCGCGAGTTCGGCATGGCGGCGGCCATGAACGGCATGGCCCTGCACGGCGGCGTCATCCCCTACAGCGGCACCTTCATGGCGTTCGCCGACTACAGCCGCCCGGCGATCCGCCTGGGGGCCCTGATGGGCGCGCGCGTCATCCACGTCATGACCCACGACTCCATCGGCCTGGGCGAAGACGGCCCGACCCACCAGCCGGTCGAGCAATTGGCGTCCTTGCGCGCCATGCCCAACCTGATGGTCATGCGCCCGGCCGACGCGGTGGAAGCCGCCGAATGCTGGAAGCTGGCCTTGCAGGCCAAGACCACCCCGACGGTAATGGCCCTGTCGCGCCAGAAAACGCCGGCGGCGCGCCGCACGGTCGCATCCGAAAACCTCAGCGCGCGCGGCGCCTATGAGGTCGCGGCCGCCGATGGTGAGGCGCAGGTCACGATCTTCGCTTCGGGCACCGAGGTCGGCATCGCCTTGGGCGCGCGCGACATCCTGCAAGGCAAGGGCGTCGCCACGCGCGTCGTCTCCACCCCGTGCTGGGAACTGTTCGAGCAGCAGACCCCCGCCTATCGCGCCTCGACGATCGGCAAGGCATCCGTGCGCGTCGCCGTCGAGGCCGCCGTCAAACAGGGCTGGGAACGCTTCATCGGCGAGGACGGCGTCTTCATCGGCATGAGCGGGTTTGGCGCCAGCGCGCCCTATGAGCGGCTCTACAAGGAATTCGGCATCACCGCCGAAGCCACCGCCGAGGCGGCGCTCAAGGCGCTGGGCTAAAACACTCACGCCGTCATCCCGCGGTTCATCCGCGGGATGAGGGATCAGGAGCGCAACGCGAACTCCAGGGGCGTGACCCCCGCCGCCGCCAGGTCGGGATGCGCCGCCACAAATCCGCGCGTCGTTTCGACCTTCCACGCCCCGCCCTCGACATAGTCGGCCAGCGCATTGGCGGTCGGATCAAGATCGCGCTGTTCCGCCCACGCCTGGCTGTCGAACAGCGTGTTGGGGTTTCGCCGCTCGGCCGGAAAGCTGACGAAATGCGCCAGCGGGTCGATCCCCGCTGCGGCCACGTCCGGATAGGCTTGCAGATACCAGGCAGCGTCGAACAGCCGCTCGACCGCATCGTCGGCGACCGGCGTCGCGGCGGCCACGGCCAGCAGGGCGTCGATCATGGCCTCGCGCTGCGCGGCCGCCCCGGCCAGGGTTGCAACGATCTCGTCGGCGGTCATGCGGCCACCCGGTCGAACGCAAGCTTGAGGCCCGCCGGAACGTGGCGCTCGATCGCCACCTTGTCGAACAGGCCCGGGACCAGGTCGCACCAGCGTTGGTCCAGATAGGCGGCCGCATCGACGGCTTCCGGATAGGCCGCCACGCGGTCGGCCCACCAGGCGGCGAAGCGCGGCCCCTCGCCCGTGGTGCGCACGGCCAGGAAGCCCAGGTTGAAGGTCCCGGTGCGGGCGATGTGGAGGTCGCGCTCGAAATCGTCGCCGACGTCGCTCTGGCGGGCCAGCAGCAGGATGTCGCAGGTGTCGAGGCGCGTCAGCAGGCCGCCGAGCGGCGCGGAGATCTGCG
>JAQGIN010000257.1 GCA_028291125.1 Caulobacter sp. | reverse complement strand
TCAGCGAGGACTCCACCAACATGGCCACCGAGGCGGCCTCGACCGGCAAGCCGGTGTTCGTGCTCAAGATGGACGGCCACAGCGCCAAGTTCCGCCTGTTCCACGAGGAGCTCGAACGCCAGGGCGCGGCCCGCCCGTTCGGCGGCGCCTTCCACGGCTGGACCTACGACCCGGTCAACGAGACCGACCGCGCGGCGGCGGAGATCCTGGCGCGGATGGAGGCGGCGGCTTCGACGGGGAGAAGCTCCAAGAACCCCACTCCCTAGAGAAGCGTTCAAGAACCCAATTCCAAAAAAGTTCGCCTCCCTCGCCCTTGTGGCGAGGGCCCATCGTTCAGCCGCTCAGACGGCTCTCGTCCTGACACGCATTGCCCGCTCAACCATGGGCCCTCGCCACAAGGGCGAGGGAGGCAGGTTTTGGGAACTTGAAAATCATCGGGCCTTGCGAAAAACCTCCATCTCGCAAACCCTTCCCCCATGGATGTCGAGCGCTACGCCGCCGTCTACATGATGGCCAACCAGCCTCTGGGGACGATCTATATCGGGGCCTCGGGCTATCTGCCGCGTCGCATCTGGGAGCACCGCGAAGGCCTGCTGCCCGGCTTCACCAAGACCTACAAACTGACGCGCCTGGTGTGGTACGAACCGGGGGACGACATTGAGGCGGTGCCGCGGCGCGAGCGCGCCTTGAAACGCTATCCGCGTCAGTGGAAGATCAACCTGATCGAACGCGACAACCCGCATTGGGATGATCTGTATCCGGGGCTGGCGTGATGAATTTTCAAACTTGCTTCCCTCGCCCTCGTGGCGAGGGCCCATCCGTCAGCCGATCCGATGGTTCTCGTCCTGATGCGGTCTTCCCCTGAACCCTGGGCCCTCGCCACGAGGGCGAGGGAGGCAAACTAGGGATAGGCGTGTCGCCAACTCGCACTGTGAAGCTCCCCGCGTGATCCTCGCCGTCCTCCAGGCCCGCCTGAACTCGTCGCGCCTGCCGGGCAAGGCGCTGCTGCCGCTGGCGCGGGCGCCGATGATCGTGCGGCAGATCCAGCGCGTCACCCGCTCCGAGCGCATCGACGAGCTGGTGGTGGCCACCAGCGCCGAGCCGGCCGACGACGCCCTGGCCACGGCGGTGCGGCGCGAGGCCGTCCTCGTGCGCCGCGGGCCGCCCGACGACGTGCTGGCGCGGTTCATCGGCGTGCTCGACGCCTATCCGGCCGACCACGTGGTGCGGCTGACCGGCGACAGCCCGCTGACCGATCCCGAGGCCATCGACGCGGTCATCGCCACCCACCTGCGCACCGGGGCCGACTACACCAGCAACAGCCCGCCCGGCCGCGCCTGTCCGCGCGGCCTGGAGGTCGAGGTGATCACCGCCGCCGCCCTGCGCGTCGCCGCCGCCGACGCCAGCACCCCGCAGGAGCACGGCGGGGTCACCTGGGGCTTCCGGCACGATCCCGAACGCTGGAAGATCGCCTGGGTGTCGTCGCCGCCGGGCGAGGCCCAGATCGGCTGGCGGGTCGACGGCCCCGAGGACTACGCCTTCGTCGCCGCCGTCTATGACGAGCTGTATCCGCGCCGGCGGGCCTTCACCACGCCCCAGCTGCGCGCCTTCGTGGCCGAGCGCCCCGACCTGGCCCAGTTCGGCGGCGTGCGCCGCGTGTGACGCCTGGAGGCTCGCGCCGGCGAAATTTCTCCCTACATTAGCGGCATCATGTCTGAGATTCGCACCACCCGCTGCCTGATCATCGGTTCAGGCCCCGCCGGCTACACCGCGGCCATCTACGCCGCGCGCGCCCTGCTCAACCCCGTGCTGATCGCCGGCATCCAGCCCGGCGGCCAGCTGACCATCACCACCGATGTCGAGAACTATCCCGGCTTCGCCGACGTCATCCAGGGACCGTGGCTGATGGACCAGATGAAGGCCCAGGCCGAGCATGTCGGCACCGAATTCGTCAACGACATCGTGCTGTCGGCCGACCTGTCGAAGCGCCCGTTCCACATCAAGACCGACAGCGGCCAGGAATGGCTGGCCGAGACGGTGATCATCGCCACCGGCGCCCAGGCCAAGTGGCTGGGCCTGGACAGCGAGGCCAGGTTCCAGGGCTTCGGGGTCAGCGCCTGCGCCACCTGCGACGGCTTCTTCTACCGCAACAAGGCGGTGGTGGTGGTCGGCGGCGGCAACACCGCCGTCGAGGAGGCCCTGTTCCTGACCAGCTTCGCCAGCAAGGTGACGCTCGTCCACCGCAAGGACGAGCTGCGGGCCGAGAAGATCCTGCAGGAACGGCTGTTCGCCCATCCCAAGATCGAGGTGATCTGGGACAGCGCCATCGACGCGGTGACCGGCGACACCGACCCGATGGGCGTCACCGGCGTGCGACTGAAGAACGTCAAGACCGGCGACCTGACCGAGCTGGCCTGCGACGGCGTGTTCATCGCCATCGGCCACGCCCCGGCCTCGGAGCTGTTCAAGGGCCAGCTGGACATGGATTCCAGCGGCTATCTGAAGGTCAAGGCCGGCACGGCCGCCACCGCCATCCACGGCGTCTACGCGGCCGGCGACGTCACCGACGACGTCTACCGCCAGGCGGTCACCGCCGCCGGCATGGGCTGCATGGCCGCCCTCGAGGCGGTTCGCTTCCTGGCCGAGGAAGACCACAGGAAGGCCCACCACCCGATCAGCCACCACGAGGCGGAGAAGATCGGGGTCTGGTGAGGCTCAAGCGCTCGCGGACCGAATTCCTATCCTTCGACAAGCTCAGGATGAGGAATTCTACTGAACCAACGCCGCATTCGCCCTCATCCTGAGCTTGTCGAAGGACGAGGGCGCTCCACGGCGCCGGACTAGTTCAACGGCGTCAGCAGCGACGGCGGCCTTTGCGCCGGCTTCTTCGGCGGCGGCGGGGGCGGGGGCGGCGCGGCGGCCGGGGCGGCGATCACCACCGGCGCATTGGCGTCGGGCAGGGCCTCCAGCAGCTTGTTGATCTTGGCGATCTCCTCCGGCGTCGGCGCCCGCCGACCGCCCAGGGCCAGCGGTCCGCCGCCGCTCACCAGGGGCGGCAGGATCTCGATCGTCCCGTCGGCGCCGACGATCCGGGCCGTGCGCGGCGGCGGCGGTGCGATCGCCGCCCCGGCGGCCGCCATTTCGGGCGGGGCCGCCTCCAGGGTGCGCGGATCGGCGCTGAGCAGGATCGCCGCCGTCAGGGTCTCCTGCCCCGAATAGCGGCCGGTGAAGGCCTTCAGGGTCCCGGACGGCCCGGTCCAGCGATAGAAGATGTGCGCCCCGATCTGCCGCAGCTTGACCAGGGTCGGGGCCCAGTAGGGAGCCACATAGTCGGCGTGGTAGTGGGTGGCGACGCCGACGTCCTTCATCACGAAGCCGCCCAGGGCGCGCCGGGCCACCGCCTGGGCCTGGGCCCAGATCGTCGGATTGAGCGGGCGGTCCATCGAGCCGTCGCAGGCGAAGCTGAACTGGCAGCCGGTGGCGCGGGCCGAGCCCTCGTAGATCACCCCGCACACCGATTTCGGATAGCCCGGATGGCGCAGGCGGTTGAGCACGGTCTGGGCCACCGCCTGCTGGCCGGCCAGCGGCTCGTAGCCGGCCTCGAAATAGACCGCCTGGGTCATGCAGTGCAGGGCCCGCTCGCGCTCGACCGCCGCGCCGCGCAGCACGAACGGCTTGGCCGGCTCGATCGGCAGCGGGGCCGGCCGGCGGAAGCTGTTGATCAGCCGGGCGTCCTCGAAGTCGGGCTCGCTGTCGCCCAGCCGCGGGATGCGTTTCAGATCGAGCCGCTCCCAGCCCGGCGGCCGGCCCCAATAGTCCTGGTGGCGGCGGGGGTCGTGGCGGCGGGCCAGGGCCTGGGCGGCCGGATCGAGCTCGTGGGCGGCGTAGCGGGCCAGGCCGGCGTCGGACAGGCGGAGGATCCGCCGGCCGACCGCCGCGCCCCATTTCTGACTGGCCACGTCGGGCTTGGCGGCGAACACGCCCAGGCCCACCAGCGCCCAGCCGGCGACCAACCCGCCAACGATCAGCAGGCCGACGACGGCCAGGACATAGTGGCGGCGCGAGGCCAGAGACACGGCGCGCGCCGCCCCCGGGGCTATTTCAGGCCCAGGGTGGCCCGGAGCATCCAGGCGTGCTTCTCGTGGGCCTGCAGGCGCTGAGTGATGAGGTCGGTGGTCGCTTCGTCGCCGGCCTCGTCGGCGGTCGGGAACGCCCCGCGCAGGGTGGCGATCACCGTCTCGTTGTCGCGCAGCAGCTCCTTCAGCATGGGCTCCCACGCCTGGTCGCCGTCGCCGTCCTTGATGCTGGAGAGGTTGCCGAACGCGGCGTAGCCCTGCGGGGCCAGTTCGCCCAGGGCGCGGATGCGCTCGGCGATCAGGTCGAGGGCCGCCCATTCTTCCTGGTACTGGCCTTCCAGCAGCACGTGCAGCGACTGGAAATTGGCCCCGCGAACGTTCCAGTGATAGCCATGGGTCTTGAGGTAGAGGGCATAGCTGTCGGCGAGCACCTTGTTCAGACCCGCGGCGATCTCGGTCCGTTGGTTCGGCGAAAACCCGGCGTTCTGCGTTGCGGCCATGAGAGTCTCCCTTACTGCGTGCTCTAGTTAAGCTCGTTCACCTTGATGACAAGCCTCGACCCACTCCTGGATATGGCCCGCCGAGGTTGCGGCGGCATGACACGGCCACCTTTTGACAACGGCGGCATAAGATCATGCGACAATAAGCGGCGTTTGGGGAAATGAGGCACGCATGAGCAAGGGACGAGACGGTTCGGCGCCGCCCCCCGCGCCCATAAGCGCCTGGCTGATCCCCCTGGTTCCGCCGCCGGCCTGGCGGGCGGCGCTGGCGACGCTGATCGCCACCGCCACCGCCTTCCTGGTGCGGCTGGCGGTGCTCGGCTTCAGCAGCGGCCTGGGCGCGACCACCGCCTTCTTCCCGGCCATCGTCCTGGTCAGCCTCTATGCCGGCTGGCGCTGGGCGCTGGCGCCGATCGCCGCCGGCGTCGGCTTCGCCTGGTGGCTATGGAGCGGCCCCAGCGGCCGACCGCTGGTGACCAGCGAGATCGCCACCCTGGTGCTGTTCGTGGTCTCGGCCGGGGTCACCGCCGCCGTGGCCCAGGCGCTGCGCGACACCGTCATCCGCCTGGACGAGGCCCGGCGCGCCCGCTTCGACGCCGAGGCCCGGCTGCAGGTGGCCCAGTCCGCCGCCGGCGTCGGCACCTGGGAATGGGATATCGTCGAGAACGAGGTCTACTGGTCGGCGACCTTCCGCGAGAACCTCGGCCTGCCCCTCGACGCCAAGCCGTCGATGGAGACCTTCCTGTCGGCCCTGCACGCCGACGACCACGCCGAAGCCCGCGCCACCACGGTCGCCATGTTGAAATCCGGCGAGCGCTACGAGAACGAGCACCGCGTGGCCGACCGCGGCGACGGCGAGCGCTGGGTGCACGCCCGCGGCGACCTGCAGCGCGACGACTTCGGACGGGCGGTGCGGGTGATCGGGGTCAATTTCGACGTCACCGCCCGGCGCCAGGCCGAGGAGAGCCTGCGCGAGAGCGAGGCCCGCTTCCGGGCCCTGGCCGACAGCGCCCCGGCCCTGATGTGGATCTCCGAGGTCTCCGGCCAGCGGTCGTTCGTCAACGCCGCCTATCTGGAGTTCGCCGGCGTCGACTATGAGGGCGCCCTGAACCTCGACTGGCGCACGCGGCTGCAGCCCGAGGATCTGCCGCGCATGCTGCAGGCCCAGATCAGCGGCGAGACCGCGCGCAAGCCGTTCGACCTCGAGGGCCGCTATCGCCGCGCCGACGGCGAATGGCGGTGGCTGAAGTCGTTCTCGCAGCCGCGCCTGGGGCCGGGCGGCGAGTTCGTCGGCTTCATGGGCATCGCCTTCGACGTCACCGACGCCAAGCGGGCCGAGGCCGACCTGACCAATATCAACGAACTGCTGGCCGAGCGGGTGCAGGGCGCGCTGATCGAGCGCGACGCCGCCCAGGCCGCCCTGATGCAGTCGCAGAAGCTGGAGGCCATCGGCCAGCTGACCGGCGGCGTCGCCCACGACTTCAACAACCTGCTGACCGTGGTCATCGGCGCCCTGGACGTGGTCCAGCGGCATCCGGACGACAAGACCCGCCGCGAGCGGCTGCTCGGCGCCGCCCTGGCCGCCGCCCGGCGCGGCGAGCGCCTGACCCAGCACCTGCTGGCCTTCGCCCGCCGCCAGCCGTTGCGGCCCGAGGTGTGCCGCATCGACCGCCTGATCGCCGAGAGCGAGGCCCTGCTGCGCCGCGCCGTCGGCGAGACCGTGAGCTTCAGCCTGCGACTCGGAGCCGGGGTGCGCACCGCCCTGACCGACGCCGGCCAGTTCGAGGCGGCCCTGCTCAACCTGGTGGTCAACGCCCGCGACGCCACCCCGGCTGGCGGCGAGATCGTCATCGAATCCGCGCCGCTGGAGTTGCGCGAGCCGCGCGGCGACCTGCCGGCCGGCCGCTACCTGCGGGTGGCGGTGCGCGATTCCGGGGCCGGCATGGACGCCGCCACCATCGCCCGCGCCTTCGAGCCGTTCTTCACCACCAAGGCGGCCGGCAAGGGCACCGGCCTGGGCCTGTCGCAGGTCTATGGCTTCGCCCGACAAAGCGGCGGCGCCGTCGAGATCCACAGCACGCCCGGCGCGGGCGCCACCGTGGCCCTGCTGCTGCCGGCGTCCTCGACCCCGGCCAAGGCCGCGGAGGGCCCGTCGGCGCCGCCGCCGCCACGAGATCCGGCCCGGCTGCTGCTGGTCGAGGACGACGCCGATGTCGGCGACCTGGTCGAGGCCATGCTGGTCGAGCTGGGCCACGCCGTCGTCCGGGCCGGCTCGGCCGACGAGGCCCTGGCCCTGACCCTGGCCGATCCGGCCATCGAGCTGGTGATGAGCGACGTGATGATGCCGGGCGGCAAGAGCGGCGTCGACCTGGCCCAGGCCCTGGGCGAGGCGCGCCCAGGCCTGCCGGTGCTGCTGACGTCCGGCTACACCGGCGAGGAGATGGCCGCCCAGGCCGGCCCCTGGCCCCTGCTGCGCAAGCCCTACGCCCTCGACACCCTGGCCAAGGCCCTGGAAACGGCCTGGGAGCGGGTGCGGGAA
>JAQGIN010000238.1 GCA_028291125.1 Caulobacter sp. | reverse complement strand
ACGCCGTCACCACCGGCTCCGGCGTCGACGTCATCATCACCGGCCTGGGCTCCGACATCATCAATGCGGGCGGCGGGGCCAATGTGGTGACCTCGACCGGCGGGTCCGACGCCATCACCACCGGAGCCGGCGCGGATGTCATCGTCCTGGGCAACAGCCTGACGGCGGCGGACACCATTAGCGCCGGCGCCGGAGCGGACGTCCTCAGGGTCAATGGTGCCCTGGTCGACGCCGCCTTCGGCGGCGTCACCGGCGTCGAGACCCTCGACCTCAACGGCGCGGCCACCGTCACGATCGGGGCGGCGGCGTCTGCCGCGGGCATCGCCGCCGTCACCAATAGCGGCGACGCGGCCATAACGGTCGACGCCAGCGCCTACACCACCGCCATCACCCTCACGGGCGGCGCGGCCGCCGACACGCTCATCGGCGGCGCCGGAGCCGACGTGCTCAGCGGCGGCGCGGGCGTCGACACCCTGAACGGCGGAGCCGGCGCCGACATCTATGTGTTCAGCAATGTCGACGCCGATACCGACGTGGTGTTGACGGCGGTGACCGACACCATCGCCGGCGGCTTCGTCTCTGGCTCCGACAAGCTCGACTTCAGCGTCGCCGGCACGGTCGCCAACTATCAGGAGGTGCTGACCGCCGCGGCCAGCCTCGCCGCCTTCAGCGCCGCCGCCGACGCCGCCCTCAACGGCGCGGTGCAGTACTATTTCGGTGTCGTCGGGGCCGACGGCTATCTGGCGATGGACGTCGACGGCACGGGGATCACCACGCTGATCAAGATCACCGGCGTCACCGACATGGCGTTCGGCGACATCACCTGACCCCTCCGCCCATCTGGCGGACGACACGATCGAAACGGCGCGGGCTCCCACGGGGCCCGCGCCGAACCTTCTAGGCCTCGGCCCAGAACCGCAGGGCGGCCGCCCCCACCGGCGCGCCGGCCGCGGCGACCCGCTCGAGGATCCGCCGCCGGAAGCGGTCGGCCGCCGCGTCGCCGACCAACAGCCTCAGGCTGCGGATGATGCGGGTGATGCGCAGATGGTTGTGGTCGGCCGGCCGCAGCCAGCGGTCCGAGCGCTCGTAGAAGGCCAGCATCCGCGCGGCGGCGGCCTCGAGACGGGCCTGGGCCGCCGGCGAGGCGGCCAGCTTGGCGACGAGGTCGGGGGTCAGGACCGGCGAGCCCGGCACGGCGGCGCTGGGCTCGGTCAGCGGAAACAGCCATTGAATGAAGTCGTGACGGCGCTCGATCAGCAGGTCGTCGAGCGCCAGCACCTCGTCGAAGGTGCGTCCGGCGGCGTCGGGGCCCTCGCCGGCCAGGAACCGGACCAGGGCGCTCATCCCCGGAACGGCGACGGCAGCAGGCCCAGACCGCGGGCCGCGACGTAGGAGACCATCAGGATCATCGCCAGCATGCCAAGCGCGATGGTCCATCGATCTCGCGGGTTCTCCGGGCTCTTGGGCATGACACCGCTCCGCCGCACGGCGACTCAATGTGCGGCGGCGGTTTCGGTTGCCGACACGGCCCGGGAGAGGGCTGGCGCCCTCCCCCGCCGCGTCGGCCTAGTTGTCGACGCGGTAGCGGCCTTCGGAATCGGGGCAGACGCGGACATAGCGGGTCTCGGTCCGGCCGTTGTAGTCGGTCGGGGCCGGGGCCAGGCGGCAACGCTGCCGCTCGTAGGTGGCGTAGTTGTTGCTGCGATAGGCGGAGCTTTCGCGGTACGGGATGGTCTCGTCATAGCCGTAATAGGGGCCGCGGGTGTCGCACTTGGCCGAGGCGTTGCCGATCACCGCCCCCAGCCCGCCGCCGACCAGGGCGCCGAGCACGGCCCCCTCGGTCTTGGCGCCGTTGCCGGCCACGCCCGAGCCCAGCGCCGCGCCGGCCAGGGCCCCGATGATGCCGCCCGTTGCGGTGTTGTTGCGGCCGCTGGTGCGGCACGGGTCGCGATAGGAGGCGTTGGCGCCGTAGTTTCCGGCGTAGGGGGCGCTGTAGCGGCCGGCATATTCCGGATAGCGACGGTCGTACGAGCCGATCCCGTAGCGGCGGTCATAGTTGCGGCGGGCGCGTTCATAGTCGGCCCGGGCCCGCTCGTAGTCGCGCTGCTGCGAGGCGTAGGAGGCGTTGGGGTTGTAGCCGCTGACATAGGGCGCGCTGTAGCGGCCGGCATATTCCGGATAGCGGCGGTCGTAGGCGCCGCCGCCGTACCGGCGATCATAGTCGGCGCGGGCGCGCTCATAGTCGGTCCGGGCCCGTTCATAGTCGCGTTGCTGGGCGGCGTAGTCGACCGTCTGGTCGTTATAGGTGGCCCGACGGTCTTGATAGTTGTCCAGTTGGCGCTGGTATTGGGCGTCGGCGGCCGTCTGGGCCAGGGCCGGCGCGGCCGACCCCAGGGCCACGGCCGAGGCCAGCAGCAGGGGCAGGAACTTGGACGTCATCTCGCTTCTCCATTCGAGAAGATCGACGTCCAGCCCCCGAACGGGCCGTCAATCTCGTGTGGAGGAATAAGCCCTAGCTAAGACCGACGTTCCATCAAGCGGCCGCGGCCCGCCTCAGTCCAGAATGACGTGCGGCACGAAGCGGGCCAGGTTCTTGGTCACCAGGCTGTCGTCCTCGCGGACCCCCAGGCCGGCCGGTTCGTCGCCGACCATCCACAGGCCGAGAATCGGCCGGCGGCCGGCGAAATCGGCCGGCGGGTGGAAGGCCTGGCGGACATGGCCCTCGGCCCCGTAGCCCTGGTCCAGCACCGGTTCGGCGACGCCCGGGGCGACCACCTCGATATTGGCTCCCTCGCGCGAGAACAGCGGCTTGCGCACATAGCCCCCGGTCAGGGACGCGGCCTCGGGGTCGTCCTCGAAGAAGGCCGGCAGCAGGTTCGGATGGCCTTTGTTTCGCGCCCACAGCAAGGGCAGCAGGCCCTTGTTCGACAGAACCGCCTTCCAGGCCGGCTCCATCCACCGCACCTGGGCGGTCTTCAGGTTGGCGGCGTAGGGTTCGCGGAACATGTCCTCCCACGGATACAGCTTGAAGGCCGCCTGCAGGATGTGGCCCTCCAGGTCGATGAACTTGCCGTCGGCGTCGAGGCCGATGTCCTTCACGGCGATGAATTTCGGCTCCAGCCCGGCCTGACCGGCGATGTCCTCGAGGAAGCGCACCGTCTGGCGGTCCTCGACGGCGTCGGCGTCGCTGGCGAAGTGCACGAAGCCGCCGGTCGGGAACAGCAGCTTGAAACGGTCGGCCAGTTGCTCGTAGAGGCTGTTGAACTGGTCGGTCTGGGCCGGGAACACTCCGGCGGCGATGCGGTCCTCCAGCCACAGCCACTGGAAGGCGGCGCATTCGTAGACGCTGGTCGGGGTGTCGGCGTTGTACTCGTAGAGCTTGGGCGGCCCCGCCCCGTCATAGCCGAAGTCGAAGCGGCCATAGAGCGACGGCTGGCGGGTGCGCCAGGAGGCGGCTACGAAATCCCACTGCTCGGGCGGGATGGCCAGGCGGGTCAGCAGCGCCTCGTCGGCGACCACCGCCGCCACCAGATCCAGGCACAGGGCGTGCAGCTCGCGCGCCGCCGGCTCCAGATCGTCCTCGACCTGGGCCAGGGTGAAGGCGTAGGCGGCGCTCTCGTCCCAGTAGGGTTGCCCCTCGCTGTGATGATAGGTGAAGCCCACGGCCTCGGCCTTGGCCTTCCAGTCGGGCCGCGGCTCCAGGGTCAGTCGGCGCACCCCTAGCCCTTTTCGGCGTCGGAGGGGCTTTTCTGCTCGATCTGCAGCGCCGGGGCGGCCAGGGCGCCGGCGGACGGCGCGGTCAGGCGGGCCAGGACGTCGTCGGCCGAGGTCTGACCCGGGCCGATGCCGGCCAAGCGCAGCTTCTCGTCGAGGTCGGCGCCGGTGCGGCGGTCTTCCAGCTCGCCGGCGGCGCGGATCTGTTCGCCTCGGATCGCCTGGCGCTCCTTGATGCGGGCCAGGCTGTCGGCGGCCGAGCCGATCGAATTGCCGGCCCCGGCCCCGCGGGCGGCGACGGCGGCCTGGGCCTTCTGCACGGACTCGTTGACCTTCACGACCTCGACCTCGCGGCGCAGGTTCTCGATCTTGCGGTCGGTGGCGGCGACGGCGACGTGGATCTGCTCCTCGGCGGCGCGCATGTCGGCGATCTGCGGCGTCTTCAGGGCGATGTCCTGCTCGAGGTCGGCGATCCGCTGCGCCACCTGACGGGCCAGGTCCATATCGCCCTTCTGCACGGCGGCGCGGGCCGAGCCCTCGTACTTGGCGACCTGATCGCTGAAGCTCTTGACCTCGTTCTCGAGGATCCGCCGACGGGCCACCAGGGTGGCCAGGCTGTCGCGGGCCTTGCCCTGGGCGGTGTCGGCGTCGCGGATTTCCTGGTCGAGGATCTTCAGGGCGTTGGCGTCGACGACGGCGGCGCTGGCGTCATGCGCGGTCGCGCGGCCCAGGGTGAACAATTTGCGCCACATGGCGAGTCTCCGAGGTTAAGGGGCTCAAGCCGCCGGGTTGAAGGCGGCGCGCAGGTCCGAGGCGGCCGAGATGGCGTTGTCGGCCAGGGCGCGCAGTTCGATGATGATGTCGCCGAGCGACGAGGTCGTGGCCAGCTCGCCGAACAGTTCGTAATAGTCGCGGCCGCCGACCGTGCCGATGCCGAAATTCGACAGCGGCACCAGTTTTTGGGCTTTCAGTAGGAAGACGTTGAAGGCGTTCGGGTTTTCCTGCTCGTCCACCGGCCACAGCAGCACCGAGGCGGCGATCTGTTGTTCGGTGACGCTGACGAACAGCTCCAGGTCGCCGTGGTGGTGCATGGTCACCAGCAGCACCGGATCCGTCCCCTCGACCACGCGCACGGTCATTTCCTCGGCCGCGACCCCGGGGGCGCTCTCCAAGGCGGTCTTCAACGACCTCACGGTCCAGGCGGTGTCGGTCATGGGTGGTTTCCCCTCGCTTCGCTTGCTTTCATACAAGATGGGGAGCCCCGCGCCAGCCACGAGAGGCGACGACATCTTTTCCGCGCCGAGGCCGCGCGCTACAGGAGAGCGTCAGGTCATAGGGTCGCTCATGTTCAATCGTTTCTTCGGTCGAAAAGGCGAGGCCCCGGACTCGGCCCTGCCGGCGATCCGCAACATCACCCTGGGCCGCACCGTCATGCTCGACACCCTGGCCTGGCGGCGATTCGGCGACGCCCTGCGCTTCCCGCTCGACCGCGACACCCTGATCATCACCGCCCAGGGGCTGGTCGAGCTGTCGGACGGCGGCTTCGTGCACCGCTTCTACACCGACGACGACATGATGTTTCAGGCGGTGTCCAACGACCGCGAGGGCCAGGACGTCACCGACATCACCGTCTTCGCCCCCTGGGACAGCGCCTATCCCGGCGGCCGCAGCGACCGCGACGCCTGGCTGCGCCGGCTGCGCGCGCCCAGCTTCACCGCCGAGGGTCTGCCCGAATACCGCCGGCTGTGGTTCGGCGACGAGGCCGCCGAACAGGCCCCGGTGACCTTCTGGGAAGACGTGCACGACGACCGCGACGGCGTGCCCGACCGGCGGATCTTCCAGACCTGCATGCTGTTCGCGCGCGATTTGCCGGGCGACGGCCGCGAGCTTCTGCTAGCTCTGGAAATGGAGCCGCAGGGCGGCGACGTCTCGTTCGAGATCATGCTGGGCGTGCCGCTCGAACTTGGCGAATTCAAAGCCTAGGAGGGGGACTGATGTTCGACACCGTGGGATTTATGACCAGCGCCGTGGCCTTTCTGGTGGCCTTCGGGGTCGCCGGCCTGTTCACCATCGCCTTCAAGGTCATCTACCAGTGGGCGACGCCCTATAACGAGAAGGCGCTGATCCGCGAGGGCAACATCGCCGCCGCCATCGCCCTGGGCGGCGCCCTGCTCGGCTATGTGCTGCCGCTGGCCTCGGCCCTGGCCCACACCGTCAGCCTGATCGAGTTCGCCGCCTGGGCGACGCTGTCGGGGGTGATCCAGATCGTCACCTTCACCGTCGTCCGCCACCTGGTGATGAAGGACGTCAGCGCCCGCATCGAGCGCGGCGAGATCCCCGCCGCCCTCTATCTGCTCAGCATCTCGCTGGTCGTCGGCGTGCTCAACGCCGCCTGTATGACCGCCTGAGGAGCCCGCCCATGACCGCTTCGCCGCACCGCCTCCTGAAGCGCTCGCGCACCCTGGTCCTGACCACCATGGCGGCCGGGGCCACCGTGTCGCTGGCCGCCTGCGACTCCCAGAACCCCGCCACCCAGTGGGGCGACAACCCGCCCGCCGCCAGCCGCTCGGTCGACGCCCAGAGCTATGCCAGCCTCGACGAGTGCAAGGCGGCCGGCGTGCTGTCGGGCCCGGCCTGCGACGCCGCCTACGCCCAGGCCCAGAAGGACGCCGCCGCCAACGCCCCCAAGTTCAGCGACCAGCAGAGCTGCGAGGAGCGCTACGGCGTCGACCAGTGCGTGCCGCGCGGCCAGCAGGGCGGCGGCAGCTTCTTCACCCCGCTGCTGACCGGCTTCATCGTCGGCCAGGCGCTGAACAACATGGGCGGCGGCTATCGCGGCGCGCCGATGTACCGCGACCGCGACGGCGGCTATGTCACCGGCTATGGCGGCCGCATCGACCGCGACTACCTGACCGGCCGCAGCCGGGTGCGGGCCGACGCCTTCGAGCCGCCCAGCGCCCGCGCGCCAAGCCGGGTGCAGTCGCGCAGCGCGGTGATCTCGCGCGGCGGCTTCGGCGGCGGCAGCCGCGGCTACGGCGGCTGATCCCGCGCGGCGATCCGCCACGTCGCCACGACTCCTGATCCCTGGCCACCCTCGGGCCCATCGGACACGGGAGCTTAACCTTGATGTGGGGTAGTGCGGCCATGACTCGCCAGGATTCCTTGGGCCCGCCCGGCTCCGATCGCCGCACCTCGCCCCGCGTCGCCGTGCGGCGCGCCGTCTTCGCCGTCACCGGCGCGACGGCCGCCAAATGCCGGGTGCTGGACATCGCCCGCGATGGGGCGCGGATCGAGATGCGCGGCGCCGCGCCGTGGTCCGATCCGTTCGTGCTGGTCGATCCCAAGAGCGGCCTGGCGCACGAGACACGCCTGGTCTGGCGCTCCGAAACCGAGGCGGGCTTGAGGTTCGTCCGCACCACCAGCTTCGACGGCCCGGTGGGCGGGGCTCAGGGCGCCGTGCGCAAGGCGGCCGAACTGCTGCGCAGCCCGGCCGCCGCCGAGGGTTGAGCGGCTAGCATTCATGGATTTGGGCAAGAGCTTATAAATTCCGCCTTCCTGGGCCTTTTGATTTCGCCAGAGGCGGTTCCCCTCTCCCACCAAGTGGAATCTCTACGTCCACCGCGGCTGGACGAAGGTCTTGGCCAGGAACTCCATCAGCACCTCCACCCGAGCGGGCCGCGGCCGGCCCGGGGCGGCGACCAGGTGCAGGGCGATCGGCGGCGGCGACCAGTCGGTCATCACCGCCTCCAGCCGGCCGGCGTCGAGATCGCGCCAGGTGATGAACCGCGGCTGCACCGCCAGGCCGCGCCCGGCCAGCAGGGCCGGGGTCAGGGCGTCGGCGTTGTTGGCGGTCAGCGGCCCCTTGGGCTGCACCGAGACCTCCTCGCCCGCCGCGTTGACGAACCGCCAGGCTCCCGAATTGGGCAGATAGGCGTAGCCGAGGCAGGCGTGGTCGCCCAGCTGGTGCGGATGGGTCGGCCGGCCGTGGCGTTCGAGATAGGCCGGCGAGGCCACCACCGAGCGCTCCACCGCGCACAGCCGCCGGGCCACCAGCGAGGAATCGGGCATGGCGGCGATGCGCAGGGCCACGTCGATGCCGGCGTCGATCAGGTCGACCACCTGATCGCTGAGATGCAGGTCGATCGACACCTCGGGATAGGCCGCCATGAAGGCCGGCAAGGCCGGAGCCACATAGGCCAGGCCGAACGACATCGGCGCCGCCAGCCGCACCTTGCCGCGCGGGGTCGAGGACTGGGCCAGGGCCTCGTCCTCGGCCGCCTGGGCCTCGGCCAGGATCCGCGTGGCCCGTTCGACCAGGGCTCCGCCGATCTCGGTCAAGGCTAGGCGGCGAGCGGTGCGGTGGAACAGCCGCGCGCCCAGCCCGGCCTCCAGCCGGCCGATGATCTTCGACACCGTGGCCTTGGACAGCGACAGATCGCTGGCGGCGGCGGTGAACGAGCGCAGCTCGGCCACCTTGGCGAACACCGCCCAGCCTTCGAGATCGGGGAGCTTTGACATGCAGAAACCGAAACCATGAGTTTCTTACGTTTCTATATCTAATCCCTGCCTGGCGCCTATCTTTCTCTCCAACAGACGCGCCCTTCGGCGCCAGGAGATGAGATCATGATCGAGCGCAGACAGTTCGACGGCCTCGGCGGGGCCGACCATGGTTGGCTGAAGGCCAAGCACCATTTCTCGTTCGCCAGCTACCACAACCCGGCGCGCATGGGCTGGGGCTCCATCCTGGTGTGGAACGACGACGAGATCGCCGCCAACACCGGCTTCCCGCCGCACCCGCACGACAACATGGAGATCATCACCTACGTCCGGAAGGGCGCGATCACCCACCAGGACAGCGCCGGCAACAAGGGCCGGACCGAGGCGGGCGACGTACAGGTGATGAGCGCCGGCACCGGCGTGCGGCACTCGGAATACAATCTCGAGCCCGACGCCACCCAGATCTTCCAGATCTGGATCGAGCCCAACCGCAAAGGCGGCGAGCCCGCCTGGGGCGCCAAGCCGTTCCCCAAGGGCGACCGCTCCGGCAAGTTCGTGGCCCTGGCCAGCGGCTTTCCCGCCGACAAGGAGGCCCTGCCGATCCGAGCCGACGCTCGGGTCCTGGGCGTCACCCTGAAGGCCGGCGAGACCGCCGAGTACGCCTTCGACGGCGCCCGTCACGCCTATCTGGTGCCGGCGGTCGGCAAGGTCGAGGTCAATGGCGTCACCCTGAACGCCCGCGACGGCGCCGCCATCCGCGACGAAACCCTGCTGACCATCAAGGCGTTGGAAGACGCCGAGCTGGTGCTGGTCGACGCCGCCTAGTCCCTTCAACGCGACGGCCGGCTGACGGCCGTCGCGTTCCCTCCCCCCGCCTCCCCAATCGAAAGACCCTCCCGATGACCAAGGTTCTGGTGCTCTACTATTCCGCCTACGGCCATATCGAGACCATGGCCAAGGCCGTGGCCGAGGGCGCCCTGCGGGTCGACGGCGTCACCGTCGACATCAAGCGCGTGCCCGAGCTGGT
>JAQGIN010000212.1 GCA_028291125.1 Caulobacter sp. | reverse complement strand
CGGCGGCGCGGCGCTCACCGCCGGGGTCGGCTATGCCGGCCTGCCGTGGATCGGCGCGATGCTCGGCCTGGTCGGGGTGGGGGTGGCCATGGCCTCGGCGCGCCAGGAGCGCGGCGGCGCGCGGGCGGCGGGTCAGCCGGTGGAGCAAGGGGCCTAGGCTTTAACACTCGCCCCCACCGGACCGCTGCGCGGTCGTCCGCCCCCAGAGGGGGCGGAGTTTGGTGGGGCGACCCCTGAAAACTCTTCCCCCTCTGGGGGAGGCGGGCCAAAGGCCCGGAGGGGGCCAGTGAACCGTTAAGCGATGCGGCGGCCGTCCAGGGCGGCCAGTCGCAGGTGCGGGGCCTCTTCATTGGCCGGGCCCAAGCTCTGGATGCGCCGCACGCCCAGCTCATAGGCCGGTCGCCCCCTCAGCCGCTGCATCATCGCCATCGGCTGGTAGAGGCCCAGGAACCGGTCGGTCAGGCCGTCGGCGCCGGTGAGCGGGGCCAGCATCACCTCCAGGCCGACGGTCGGTGCGCCGTGGGCGCGGATGTCGGCGTCGATCACCAGCGGTTCGGCCCGGCGGCGGGCGGTCTCGAGCGCGCCCTTGATCTCCAGCCGCCGCGACAGCGCCCACAGACCCAGGCTGTCCTCGCCGCGCAGGTCGCGGCCGTGCAGGTCGCTGACGAAGCCCCCGACCAGCCGCACCGGATAGAGCCCGGCGCGCTCGCGGCCGAGGATGAACACCTGCGGCAGCAGATCCAGGAAGTCGCCCGGATTGATCGCCGCGCGCGGCGGAGCCACGGCGTCGCGCTTGCGGGCGCGCCAGTAGCTGATCAGGCGTTCTGTGCTGTGATGGAACATCGACGTTCCCTCGAAGACCCTTTCACGGCCATTTCCAGCCGCATGGAGCTTGCAGGAAGGACCGCGCCAACCCTTCCGACGTCTCGTTTTGGCGCAGGTGGGGGGAGCGATCCCCTTTCCCCCACAGCCATCATCCCCGCGAAAGCGGGGACCCAGGCTTTTTCTGAAACCCGTGGTGCTCGACGATAAAACGCCTGGGTCCCCGCTTTCGCGGGGATGATGGGGTGGAAGGGCGGGTCTCGATCGCCCCGCTACTTTCCCTCCGGCTTGATCAACAGGGTCCACGAGCGGTCGTCGGCCAGGAACTGGCGAGCGGCGGCCTGGAGGTCGGCGGCGCTGACCCGCTCCAAGCTGGCGGTCACCGAGCGGACGGCGTCCAGCAGGCGCGGGTCGGTCTGGGCGCCCGACAGGGTCCCGACCCAGTACTCGTTGGTCACGCGGGCCTTTTCCAGCTGGTCTAGGCGCGGCTTCTTGGCCCGCTCCAGCTCGTCGGCGGTGACCGGCTGGTCGCGCAGCGCAGCGGCGATCTTGCGGACGCTGGCGGCGACGCCCTCCAGCTGGGCGGGCGGCACCTCGACGCTGACGCTCAGATAGCCCCAATTCGGGAACACGAAGCTCTGGGCCGCGCCGGCCTGGGGCGAATAGGTCGCCCCCTGCTTCTCGCGCAGCTCGTCGGTCAGGCGCAGCTGCATGACCTGGGCCAGGATGTTGAGGGTGCGGGCCTGCTGCGGATTGGCGAAGAAGTCGTCGGTCGGCCAGGCGATGAACACCGAGCCCTGGTCGGCCCGGCCCTTGTGGGTGCGCACCACCGGGGCGGGCGAGGGCTTGGGGAAGGCGGCGGCGCGGGCGTCGGCCGCCGTGGCCAGACCCGGCCGCGGCGGCAGGGACCCGAAGGTGGCGGCCACGGCGGCGACCGCCTTGTCGACCGTGGTGTCGCCGACCACCACCACCTCGATGGCGCCGGTGGCCAGCGGCTGGGTGACCGCCCCCTTGAGGGCGTCGAGCGAGGCGCTGGCGATCTGCGGCCGGGTCGGGAAGGTCCAGCGCGGATCGCCCGAATGCAGCAGGCCGGCCAGGTCGCGGCCGAGCACGCCGCCGTTGGTGGCCTCGAGCTGGTCGTGCATCGTGCCGCCATAGGTCTTGACCCGCTGGAAGGCGTCGGGGCCCCAGCCCGGCTCGGTGGCGTAGGCCGCCAGCACCTGCAGTTCGGTCTCCAGGTCCTCGGGCCGGGTGCGGCCGCTGAGGGCGAAGGCGTCGTCCTCGACGCCGAGGCCGGCGTTCCACACCTTGCCGTTCAGCACCCGCTCCATGTCCTCGGCGTTGATCTGCTTGAGGCCGCCCTCGACGAAGGCCGAGGCGCTCCACAGCGGGCTCTGGCTGGTCTTGGGCAGGTCGAGCAGGCCGTTGCCGATCCGCGCCTTCACCAGGATCTGGTCGTCGCGGAACTTGGTCGGCTTCACGGTCAGCCGCACGCCGTTGGCGAAGCGCACGAACACCGTGTCGAGGTCGGTGATCTCGCGCCGCTCGACCACCTGGCCGATCGGACCGAACACGGCGTAGGGCCAGGCAGTGGTGGTCGGGGCCGCCGGGGCGGCGACCGGCGCCTGGGCCGATTGCGCGTAGGTGGCGAGGATCGCCGGCTCGCCGCCCTCGAGGGCGGTCGGGGCGGGGATCAGCACCAGCGGGCCGCTGGCGGCGAAGGCCCCCTTGAGGATGATCGAGACCTGCGCGGCGGTCAGGCCCTTCACCGCCGCGTCGAAGGCGATCAGGTCCTGGCTGGGGCTGGTGACGATCTCCTTGTCGCCCAGGGAATTGACCAGGCCGCCGGCCAGGCTGGTGGTGCGCTGGGTGGCCTCGCCGGCTGCCGCGGCGACGAAGTTGGAGCGGATGCTGGCGATCTCGCGGTCGAGTTCGTCCTGGCGCACGCCATACTGCACGAGCCGCCGCTGCTCCTGCTCCAGGGCGGTCAAGGCCTCGCGCCAGCGGCCCGGCTGGGCGGTGGCCACCAGGGTGGTGATCTCGGCGGCGTGGAACTGATCGTTGCGGAAGCCGCCGGCCGAGATGAACGGCGGGTCGGCGGCGCGGCTCAGCGCCTGCAGCCGGCGGTTCAGCACCGCGAAGCCGAGGTTCTGCGCCAGGTCGCGCTGATCCTTGGCGCGGGTCTCCAGCAGTAGGTCCGGCGGCGCCACCCAGGCCAGCTGCACCGATAGCGGCGCGCCCGGCTCGACCAGCATCCTGGCGGTCAGGCCGCGCTGGCGGACGGCGCCGATGGGCGGGGCGGGAAGGGCGGGGGCCTGCGCCTTCCAGTCGCCGAACCGCGCCTTGATCTTGGCCTCCATGGCGTCGACGTCGAAGTCGCCGACCGCGACGATCACCGCCCGCTCGGGCCGATACCAGGCCTGGTAGAAGTCGCGGATCGTCTGGGCGGGGGCGGTCTTGAGGATCTCGGGCTTGCCGATCGGCAGGCGTTCGGGCGGCCGCTGGCCCTCGAGCAGGAAAGCCAGGCCGTTCTCGACCACACGATAGGACGGGGTGTCGCGCGAGCGTTCCTCCGACAGCACCACGCCGCGTTCGCGGTCGACCGCCTCGGGGGCGATGGTCAGGTCGCCGGCCGCCTCGCGCAACAACATCAGCGAGGTGTCGATGGTGTCGGCGTCGGTCTTGGGCAGGTCCAGCTTGTAGACGGTCTCGTCCCAGCTGGTGGAGGCGTTGGTGTCGGCCCCGAAGGCCAGGCCGTGGCGCTCGAGGATCTTGATCATCTCGCCTTCGGGCACGTTCTTGCTGCCGTTGAAGGCCATGTGCTCGAGGAAGTGGGCCAGGCCCTGCTGGGCGTCGGTCTCCATCAGCGAGCCGGCGTCGAACCACAGGCGCAGGGCGGCCTGGCCGGGCGGGGTGGCGTTCTTCTGGATGGCGTAGCGCAGGCCGCTGGGCAGGACGCCGAAGCGCACCCGGGGGTCCGGCGCGATGTCCGACACCGCTTGCGGCCACTGGCCGGGCTTGACCGCGTCGAGCGTCGGGCCGGCGAGGGCGGCCGGGGCCTGGTGCGAGGCGGGCGTCGGCGATGGCGGCCGTCCCTCGACGTGAGCGCAGGCGGACAGGGCCAGACCGGCGGCGAGAACGAGCGCCGGACGCGAAACGCGGATCATGGAAAGCCTTGAATTGGGACCGATCGGGCGCGCACCTTGGCCGTACGATGGGGCGCAAGCAAGGCGCGGGCGCGGCGACGTTGCGGCTGGCCGTCCTAGGGACCTGGTCCAGCACCCGGCCGCTAAACGCGCCGCCGCGATGTCGGGCCTTGAATCCGACGCCGGAGTCCCGGACATGGAGGCCATGACCCAAGACGTCCGCGAACCGATGTTCAACGCCCCCTGGCCCGCCCTGACGGTGGCGGTGACGATCGTCGCCCTCTACGCCGTGCAGGGCGGCCTCGACGACGCGACCTTCCTGCGCCTGACCCTGCGGCCGGCCGACCTGTGGGCCGGCGACTGGATCGGGCTGCTGACCTCGCTGTTCCTGCATGGCGGCTGGGCCCACGCCCTGATGAACGCCGCCTTCGCCCTGGCCTTCGGCGCGCCGGTGGCCCGGTTCCTCGGCCTGGGTCCCGGCGGAGCGCTGAGCTTCCTCGGCTTCTATCTGTTGTGCGGCGTGCTGGCGGGGTTGGGCTTCGCCCTGATCCATCCGAACGAACAGGCGCCGCTGGTCGGGGCCTCGGGGGCGGTGGCCGGCCTGATGGGCGCGGCCGCCCGGCTGATCGAGCGGCGCGGCGTGCTGGGCCGGCTGCTGAGCCCGGTTGTGGTGTCGATGGGCGTCGCCTGGCTGGTGGTCAATCTGCTGGTCGCCGTCACCGGCCTGGCCCCCGGCCTGCAGGCCGGGGCCGCGGTGGCCTGGGAGGCGCATCTGGTCGGCTTCGCGGCCGGCGCGCTGCTGATCGGCCCGCTCGCCTGGATCCGCGGCCGGGCCTGAGGGTCGCTAAAGCATTGATCCGAACGCCGGTTTGCGAGACCCTCGCCGCCAACGACAATAGTTAGGGAGCATGCGCGGATGCTGGTTTCTCAGATTCTGAAGGACAAGGGCGATCTGGTGTTCACCGCCTCGCCGCAGGAGACGGTCGGCGCGGCCGCGGCCCTGCTGCACGCCCGGCGGGTCGGGGCCATGGTGGTGGTCGACGAGGCCGGAGCCATCGTCGGCATCCTGTCCGAGCGCGACATCGTGCGGGTGATCGCCGAGCAGGGGGCCGGGGCCCTGGTCCGGCCGATCGCCGCCTGCATGACCCGCGACGTGGTCTTCGCCCAGCCCGACGAGGCGATCGACGATCTGCTGGCCCGGATGACCGATCGCCGCATTCGCCACCTGCCGGTGGTCAAGGCCGGACGGCTGGCCGGGATCATCTCGATCGGCGACCTGGTGAAGCACAAGATCAACGAGGCCCTGGCCGAGGCCGACGGCCTCAAGGCCTATATCGCCGCCGGCTGAACCGTCGGAGCGAACGCCGCCTGGGGCGTTTCTATGGAGCGGAGTCCGGGGCGCCGATCAACTCGGCCCCGGCGCCCGCGGCGGCGTCGGCCAGGCTGTAGGCCTCCAGCACCGCGGCCGTGGCGTCGCGGGCCCGCAGCAGGGCCTCGCGCAGGGCGCAGCTGGCCAGGTCGCGGCAGTCCTCGCAGGCCCGGAAGGCGGTGCGGCTGACGCACGGGGCCAGGGCCAGCGGCCCGTCGACCAGGCGGATGATCTCGGCGAAGCTGATCTGGTCGGCCGTTCGGCCCAGCAGATAACCGCCGAACTTGCCGCGGCGGCTGGTGACCAGGCCCTGGCGGGCCAGGGCCAGCAGGATGGCCTCGAGGAACTTGCGCGGCGCGTCGGCCCGCACGGCGAGTTCGCCGGCGGTGACCTGGGTCTCGGCCCGAGCCAGTTCGATCATCGCGCGCAGAGCGTAACGCGCTTTCTGTGACAGCATGGACGCCTTACTCCTGTCCGCGTCTTCTGGTCGAGGTTCGGCGGGGACGCAAGCGGGCGCGCGCTC
>JAQGIN010000178.1 GCA_028291125.1 Caulobacter sp. | reverse complement strand
GTGATCTACAAGCGCGCGGTCGAGGACGCCCAGGGGCCTGAAAAGGCGCGCGAGAAGTTCCGGCTGCAATGGACCGAGAACGCCGAACACGTTCCGCCGATGCTGCTGCCGACCAATCCCAAGCGCGCCACCACGACCTGGTTGATCGACTATATGCCGGTCATCGAACAGGGCTTGGTCGATCTGGCGGCCTGGGTCGAACAGGGCGTTCCCCCGGCGGAAACCACCTATGCGTTCTCGGATGGCAAGGTCGCCCTGCCCCGCTCGGCCAAGACGCGCGGCGGCGTCCAGCCGGTCGTTGAGGTCACGGCCAACGGGGCCGTCCGCGCGGACGCCAAGGTCGGCGAGCCAGTGACGTTCACAGCCAGAGCCGAGGCGCCTGACGGCGCGGGAACCTTCACCCAAGCCCAATGGGATCTCGACGCGAGCGGGGCCTTCGCGCTCAAGGCTGAGGTCGCGCCGGGTCAGACGGAATTGAGCCTGTTGACCACCACGACCTTTGAAGCGCCCGGCGTTTATTTCGTCACCTGCCGGGTGCGCCTCAACCGCAATGGCGACCCGACCGCGCGGCGTCAGATCGAGAATCTGGCCTCGGCCCGGGTCGTCGTCACCTAAGCGTTCGCCGCCATCGGCGACCCATCCAATTCCCGGCGTTCACTCCCAAAAGAGGCGTGACCCGGGCGACATCGTCCAGGGAGGACAATCGTGACTCTATCGTTAAAATACAGATTGCTGGCGTGCGGGGGCGCCGTCGGCGCCTTGGCGCTGTTCTACGGCTCGTCGGCCGCGGCTGGAACTTGTGAGACCGCCGCGATCCAGGCCAGCGCGCCCGCCGGCACGGTGATCACCTCGGCGACCTCCACGGCGGCGCCCGTGCCCCATTGCCGGATCGAGGGCTACATCACCACCAACAATCCCGGTCCGAACAAGGTCAGTTTCCGGCTCCAGCTGCCCGACACCGGCTGGGCGAAACGATACTATTTCATCGGCATGGGCGGCGCCGCCGGCTATGTGCCGACCGACTCGCAGATCCCGGCCGGCAATCCGCTGGTCAAGGGGTTCGCGGTCGCGGGTACGGACACCGGCCATACCGGCCACATCCTCGACTGGAGCTTCCTCGCCGATCCGGCCAAGGCGCGCGACCATATCGACCGGGGCGCGCATGTCACGGCGGTGGCGACGCAACAGATCACTCGCGCCTATTACGACGACCAGTCCTTCTATCGCTATACGTCCGGCTGTTCGGGCGGCGGTCGGATGACGACCGAAGCCATCGAGCGGCATCCAGAGGACTATGACGGCGTCCTGCTTGGCGCGCCGGGCGGGCGCAGCTCGGCGACGATGCTGGCCTTCATCAACGCGGCCCAGCAGATGGCGCGGGAGCCGGGATCGTGGGTCTCGCCCGCCAAGTTCGCGATGCTGGACGCCAAGATCACCGCCGGCTGCGACGAGCTCGACGGCGCCAAGGACGGCATCATCCAGGACCACACCCAATGCAAGGTCGATTTCGACGCCATGGCCTGCGCGAAAGGTGATGGCCCCGACTGCCTGACCCAACCCGAGCTCAAGAGCATCAAGGCGATCGTCGCCGGACCGCGCAGCCCCGCGGGCCTGATCAAGGTCGGGTTTCCGGTCTCGAACATGAGCGTCTGGGCCGGTTTCATGGGCATGGTTCCGCCGCCGTGGTCGGACGCTCCGACGATGGAGAACATGGCGAAGTCCTCGCCCGGCTATGTGATCGGCAGTTCGCTGGCCAAGGTGCTGTTCGGCCCCGACTTCGACGTCATGAAGATGGACCTGAACGACCAGGCCGTCATCGACGCCTGGTGGAAGGCGACCAAGAAGCTCGATTTCGGCTGGCCCTATAGCGCCAACCTCGCCCCCTATCATGCGAAGGGCGGCAAGGTGCTGATGTGGAACGGGGTCAGCGATCCCTGCTGCATCGATACCGAAATGGAGCAGTACTACAAGGACGCGGCGACCTCGGTCGGCGGCATGGCCGATCTGCGCCAGTTCGCCAGCTTCTATCGCATCCCTGGCATGGGTCATTGCGGTTCGGGCACCGGCCCCGGCGACGCACCGGACGTGCTGATGACCGCGCTCGTCAACTGGGTCGAGAAGGGCCAGGCTCCCGGTCCCGTCGTCGCCCACCGCGGCGCGGATCGCCAACAGCTGCTGTTCGCCGATCCGGCGACGAAGATGGTGTCGGGCGTCTTGGTGCCGCCGCCGACCGGATCGTCGCGCGACTTCATGCTGTGCCGCTATCCGGAAGTCGCCGTGTTCGATCGCTCCAAGGCCGGAACGCCGAACGCCGTCTATGACGCCGCCAACTGGTCCTGCAAGGCTCCGCGCCGAACCTGACGACTATTTCCGCCCGCTATGGAAACGCCGCTCCGCACGTGCGGGGCGGCGTTTTGGCTTGCAGGCGTCAACCCAAGGCGAGATTGCGGAAATCGGCGCGAGGTTCGATCGAGAAGGGGCAGGTCAGGACGGCCAGGGCGGCCTCGAAGACGTCGCTGCAATACTGATCATTGCTGGCGTAGCCCGCGGGCGACAACTTCAGCTTCCCCCCCAGTTCGGAAATGCCGTTCAGGAAAACGCTGGCGCTCAGCGCGAGGCGGCGGCGGAACACATCGGGCGCCAGGTGCGACAGGCTCACGCTAAGCTGGCTGCGGATCTCGGTCGAAGCCGGCGAAATGTCGGTGGAGCGTGCGAACGGATGCTGCTCGGGGTCCAGATGCATGACGGCGAGGGTAAAGCGCGCATAGTCCTTCATGTCCTGCGCCTCCAACACCGTCACCAGCGGTGAAAACAGGCAACTGAGCATGCGCGACACGCTGTAGTCGCCCTCGGCTCGCGCGGCGTCGAGCAGGGTCTGGCGATGCGCCTCCATGGCGGGCAGGCGCATCTCCGACACGGCCTGGATCAGATCGAGCTTAGATCCGAAATGATGCTGGACCACATAGTTGTTGGCCTGTCCCGCGGTCGCGGCCACCTGGCGCAGCGAGACCCCGTCAAGACCGTGCTGACCATACAGGCGTTCGGCGGCCAGCATCAGCTTTCGGGCGGTCTTCGGATAGTCCTGGAAAAGTCTCGGCATCCCCGATCCTTGCCCGACTGGCGTCGAAAATAAAAGCCGGCGATCGGCCAAAGCCGGCGCCGAAATCCCGCCAAACCCAACTTAAGTCGCTTGACTTATATCGACGATGGACCTTCCATGGACCGGGGCGTTTCGTTCGCCGGCCGCGCACGCCGTCGAACGATCAGACCTCGAACAAGGGCGTCGCCGCGCCCCGGGAGTGGAAACGCAAATCATCACCGTTCTCAGTCGCTTCGCGGCGCGGTCGGCCATGCCGACTCCGTGGCCGGCGCGAGACGGACCAGCAGCAACGAGGCCCCAGCGGCCTTTCGGGAAGGTTCGGCATGTCTCATCTCTTCGCCTCCACAGGCGCCGTGTCCGCGGCGTCCGCCGCCCTCCTTGCGGCCGCGCTGGTCGGCGCCTCGCCGCCGGCGGCCAACGCCGCGCCGCCGATCGTGGCCACGACCGGGGGGAAACTGCAGGGCGTGCCCTCCAAGGGTGTTCTATCCTTTCTGGGCATCCACTATGGGGCCGACACAGGCGGCATGAACCGGTTCCTGCCGCCCGCCCCGCCGCCGTCCTGGGACGGCGTCAAGGTCGCCGACCGGATGGGCGATCGTTGTCCGCAGCCCCCCGTCAACATGCCGCCGGAAATGGCCAGCGTGCTGTCGTTTTCGGACCTGCCGACCAGCGAGAATTGCCTTGTCCTGAACGTCTGGACGCCGGCGGTCGCGGACAAGGCCAAGCGCCCGGTCATGGTGTGGCTGCACGGCGGAGGCTTCTTCCTCGGTAGCGGCGGCGACAAATACTACGAAGGCAGCAATCTCTCGCGCGGTCAGAATGTCGTCGTCGTGACGCTGAACCACCGCCTGAACGCGTTCGGCTATCTGCAACTAGGGCCTGAAGCGGGCCCTGAATACGCCGACTCCAACCTGGCCGGGATGCTCGACATCGTCGCGGCCCTCAAATGGGTCAAGGCCAATATCGCCCAGTTCGGAGGCGATCCCGACAACGTCACCATCTTCGGACAGTCCGGCGGCGGTTCAAAGGTCAGTACGCTGCTGGCCATGCCGGCCGCGCAGGGCCTGTTCCACAAGGCGATCATCGAAAGCGGCGCGGCGGTTCGTGTCGGTACGGTCGCGGCGGCGACCGCGACGCGCGACAAGTTGTTCGCCGAGCTGGGCCTGCGGCCGGGCGACGTCGCCAGCCTGCGCGCCCTGCCGACGGACACCCTGATGCGGGCGGGCGCCCGGGCCGGTCTGCTGGCCTATATGCCCGCCGTCGATGGCGAGACCTTGCCCACCAATCCGTTCGATCCGGTCGGTTCGCCGCTGTCGGCCCAGGTGCCGATCATGGTCGGCTCGACCAAGGACGAAGCCACCAACGTCGTTCTCAGCGACCCGACATGGCAGACGATGACCGAGGCGGATCTGCTGAAGCGCGTCGGCGGCATGGTCGGCCCGCAAGAGGCCGCCAACACCATCGCCCTGTACCGCGCCCAGGCCCCGAACGACCGGCCAATGCACCTCTACACCAGCATCATGACCGACTTCATGTTCACCTCGAGCTCGATCACCCTGGCGGAGCGCAAATACGCCCAGCAGGCGGCGCCGGTCTACATGTACAAGATCAACTGGAACTCGCCCGTTCTGGGCGGCAAGCTGCGCTCGCCCCACGCGGTCGAACTGCCCTTCATCTTCGACAACGTCGATGTCTCCGCCGGCCTGGTCGGCGCGGGTCCAGGGCAAGACGCCATGGCGCATCTGATGAGCGCGACGTTCGCGGCCTTCGCCCGAACCGGCAATCCGTCCATCCCCGGGGCGCCGGCCTGGCCCGCCTATACGCCCCGGAAACGCGAGACCTTCATCTACGACGTCCATCCAAGCGTGGTCACCGATCCAAGCAGCCAGCTTCGGACCTACTGGGCCGCTCGCGCCGCCCAGCCCCAGGACGGTGAATCGCCGATCAAGGGCGTCATGGACGGTAAGAAGTTCGACACTCCCCCCGCCCCTGGCCATTCTCGGTGAACGGAAGACACGCATGACACGCTTGACCGGCAAGACGGCCGTCATCACAGGGGCCGGCTCGGGGATCGGCCGCGCCTCGGCGCTGAAGTTCGCGGCCGAAGGCGCCGCGGTGGCCGTGACCGATATTCTGGGCGAAACCGCCGAGGCCGTCGCCGAGGAGATCCGGGCCGCCGGAGGCCGCGCCGTGGGCTTCGCCGTCGATGTCGCCGACGATCTGGCCTTGAAGGACATGATCGAACGCACGATCGCCGAGTTCGACAAGCTGGACATCCTGTTCAACAACGCCGTCAACACGGCGGCGGGCAAGCGCAAGCGGGATGTCGATTTCCTGGAGTTCGATCCAGCGGTCTTTCACGAGATCGTCCAGGTCAATGTGCTGGGCGGCGTCCTGGCCTCCAAATACGCCCTGCCCCACATGCTGGAGCGCGGCGATGGCTGCATCCTGTTTACTTCCTCGACCAGCTCGCTGGGAGGGGACGTCGCGCAGTTCTCCTATGGCGCGTCCAAGGCGATGGTGAACTGGTACGTCAAGACCATCGCCACCAACTACGGCAAGCAGGGCATCCGGTGCAACGCGGTCATCCCCGGGGTGATCGAGACCCCGGCGATGAAGGCGTGGGCCAGTCCCGAGATGCATGCGGCCTTCATGAAACTGCAGAACGCGCCCCGTCTGGGTCAGCCCGAGGATATCGCCAACCTCGCCGCCTATCTGGCCTCGGACGAAGCGGCGTTCATGAACGGCGGGCTGTACAAGTGCGATGGCGGCATGACCGCGCCCCTGCCCTTCGCGCAGCTCCAGCTCGACTATCTGATCCCCCGGCACAAGCCGGGCGCCGCGTTCGTGGGATCTTGACCGATGGGCGCGCAACAGGAAGCCGTCGTCCGCGAGATGCTGACCGCCTGGGGCGATGGCGATCGTCCAGCGGACATCCAACGCATCGTCTCGTGCTTCGCCGAACACGCCCGCTGGACGCTCTACATGCCGGACGGGCCGACCATCGTGGGACGGGCCGCGATCCGGGCCGAGCTGGTGCGCCAAGCCACCTATGTCGAACAGGTCAAAAGCCAGATCGGACTGGTCGCCTCCAGAGACGACATGGTGATCGTCGAGAGACGATACCTTTTCGTCCGCAAC
>JAQGIN010000163.1 GCA_028291125.1 Caulobacter sp. | reverse complement strand
TCCGCCAGGCCATCGACTGCGGCGTCGACGGCGTCGTCGCCAGCCCGCACGAGGCGGCCCTGGCCCGCGAGATCGCCGGCCCCGACTTCCTGGTGGTGACGCCCGGCGTGCGGCCCGACTGGGCGGCCAGGAACGACCAGGCCCGCGCCGCGACGCCGGCCGACGCCATCCGCGCCGGCGCCAGCCATCTGGTCTGCGGCCGCCCGATCACCGCGGCGAATGATCCGCATGACGCGGCCTTGAAGGTGATCGCGGAGATCGCGGGGCTGTAGGGTCGTGCGTCCTTCGAGGCCGCTTCGCGGCGCCTCAGGATGAGGACGTCCGGACTGAATTCCTCATCCTGAGGTGCGAGGCGTAGCCGAGCCTCGAAGGACGCACGGCCGCTCAAAAATCCACCGCGATTCCCTTGCGTTCCCAGTCGCCGAACCGCGTCGGCTCCGGGCCGTCGCGACCGCCCTGTTCGGGGGGCAGGTTGGCGGCGGCCTCGGCGGCGTGACGGGCGGCGGCTTCCTCGAGCGCCCGGCGGGCGGCGGGCGTTAACGCCTTGTCGGGCGCGGCGTTGGGCGGAAGGGCATCGTCCGGGGTCATCAGCTGTCTGAAATCCATGGTGAAAGTTCAATAAAACACCGATTGACGAACGTCGCTATATCGTTAAGAGGACCGCTCGCTTCGCGCGAGGGCGCGCGAAATCCTAAATTGGGGGGAGGTTTCATGCCTCGTGTTTCGTTCGCGTTCTTCATCGCCGCCGTCGTCTATGGCGCCGTGGGCATGGTCATGGGCATGGTCATGGGCGCGTCCAACGACCATACGCTGATGCCGGTCCACGCGCACGTCAATCTGCTAGGCTGGGCCAGCCTGGCGATCATGGGCGGCTTCTACGGCGTGGCCGGAGCCCGGGCGCCGATCAAGCTGGCCTGGGTCAATTTCGTGGTCTCCAATCTCGGCATCCTGATCGTCACGCCGCTGCTGGCGGTGCTGCTGAAGACCGGCAATCTGGCGGTGGTTCCGGCGATGGCGATCGGCGAAATCCTGCT
This sequence comes from Caulobacter sp., assembly GCA_028291125.1. GTDB lineage: Bacteria > Pseudomonadota > Alphaproteobacteria > Caulobacterales > Caulobacteraceae > Caulobacter. The sequence goes on along the minus strand of JAQGIN010000163.1, from coordinate 4,061 downwards.
GATCCTGGGCATGGTTCTGTTCGGCGCGGCGGTGGTCATCACCGCCCGTCGTCCGGCCTCGACCGGCTTCGCCGTCGCTTAAGGCCTTGCGCTCGCCGTCGCCTCGGGGCACGGCGAGCGTGTGACCCACGAACTCAATCCCGAAGGTCTCCCCGCGCGGGAGGCCGCCCTGGCCCTGATCGACGCCGCCCTGTCGCGTCGCGGCGGTCTCGACGAAGCCGCCTCGGTCGGCGCGGTCGGCCGCCTGCCGCCGCGCGAACGGGCCTTCGCCCGCGCCCTGGCCATGGCCACCCTGCGCCATCTGGGCCCGATCGACCGCGCCCTGTCGGCCAAGCTGGCCAAGGAGCCGCCGCCGCGCGTGCGCACCCTGCTGCGGCTGGGCGCCACCCAAGCCTTCTATCTCGACGTGCCGGCCTTCGCCGCCGTCGCCACCTCGGTCGAGCTGGCCGGGATGTCCAAGACCAGCCGCTCGTTCAAGGGCCTGGTCAACGCCGTGCTGCGCGGCTTGCTGCGCGACGGCCCGCCGTCCGACTCGGTCGGCGACTTCGCCCCGCCGTGGCTGCTGGCCCGCTGGATCGGGGCCTATGGCGAAGCGCAGGCCCTGGCCATCGCCGCCGAGATCGCCCGCGAGCCGGCCACCGACCTGACCACCCGCAACCCGGCCGACGCCGCCGTCCTGGCCACCACCCTGGAAGCCGAGGCCCTGCCCGGCGGCACGGTGCGCACCGAGCGTCGCGGCGACGTCGCCGCTTGGCCCGGCTTCGACGACGGCCTGTGGTGGGTGCAGGACGCCGCCGCCGCGGTGCCGGCCCGCCTGCTGAACGTCCAGCCCGGCGAGACCGTCCTCGACCTCTGCGCCGCCCCCGGCGGCAAGACCCTGCAGCTGGCGGCCGCCGGCGCGACGGTGACCGCCGTCGACCGCTCGCCCAACCGCCTGGTGCGGGTGACCGAGAACCTGGCCCGCCTGAAGCTGTCGGCCGAGATCGTCGCCGCCGACGCCGGGGCCTGGGACGACGCGCGGACCTTCGACGCCGTGCTGCTGGACGCCCCCTGCTCGGCCACTGGCACCTTCCGCCGCCATCCCGACGTGCTGTGGGCGGCGCGACCCGGCGACGTCGCCAGCCTGGCGACCGTCCAGGCCCGGCTGTTCGACGCCGCGGCCGATCGAGTCAAGCCCGGCGGCCGCCTGGTCTATTGCGTCTGCTCGCTGGAGCCCGAGGAGGGCGAGGCCCAGGTCGCCGGCTTCCTGGCCCGACGGCCCGACATGGTCCTCGACCCGATCGCCCCGGGCGAGGGCGGCGCGCCGCTCCCCAGCCTGACCGCCGAGGGAACCCTGCGCATCCTGCCCCACCACGCCGAGGGCGGCGTCGACGGCTTCTTCGTGGCGCGGTTCACGCGCCAGGCCGTCTAGGCCCTGCGAATCGGTCGCTTGTGGCTAGCGCTCCGGGCGGCTAAGTCGGGGGCATGACCGCGCCGATCATCGCCCCGTCGATCCTCGCCTCCGACTTCGCCAAGCTGGGCGAAGAGGTCGCCGCCATCACCGCGGCCGGCGCCGACTGGGTGCATATCGACGTGATGGACGGCCATTTCGTGCCCAACCTCACGATCGGCCCGGACGTGGTCAAGGCGCTGCGGCCGCACACCGACCTGCCGTTCGACGTCCATCTGATGATCAGCCCGGCCGACCCCTATCTCGAGGCCTTCGCCGCCGCCGGGGCCAATGGCATCAGCGTCCATCCCGAGGCCGGGCCACACCTGCACCGCACGGTCAAGCGCATCCGCGAACTGGGCTGCACGGCCGGCGTGGTGTTCAACCCCGCCACCCCGATCGACGCGGTCGAATGGATCCTCGACGACGTCGACCTGCTGTTGGTGATGTCGGTCAATCCCGGCTTCGGCGGCCAGAGCTTCATCAGTTCGCAACTGAAGAAGGTGCAAGCTCTGCGCGCAATGATCGACGCCCGGGGCCTGGACATCGTGCTGGAAGTGGATGGCGGCGTCACCGCCGCGACCGCGCCGCTCTGCGTCGCCGCCGGGGCCACGGCCCTGGTGGCCGGCTCGGCCGTGTTCAAGGGCGGCCCCGCCGCCTATGCCGACAATATCCGCGCCCTGAAGGGCGGCTGACCGCAGTCCATGGCCGGCGCTCCCCGCCCAGGTCTGGCGCTGCCCCTCATCCTCAAGGGCGGGCTCCTCAAGCCCAGGGCGGGCGGCCTGGTGCTGCGATCGCTGCAAGCCCAGGTCCGGCGGCATCTGGAGCGCGAATGGTTCGGCTCGCCGCCGCACCGCTGGGCGTTGTCCAGCCCGCGGCCCGAGGGCCTGGCCGCCCATCCGCACGATCCCCGGCCGGTCGACGCCGACCAGGGCCGCAAGGTCCTGACCGGGGCCTTCATCCTGCCGGGCGGCTTCCTGAGGCTGGGCGAGACCGGCGACCCGTTCGACACCCCCAGCCCGTCGCGCCGCTTCGCCGTCCATCTGCACCGTTTCGACTGGCTGCCCGACCTGATGGCGGCCGGGCCGGAGGCCCCGCGCCTGGCCCTGCGGCTGCTGGCCGACTGGCGGCGGGTGTTCGGCCGCTGGAACGGCTTCTCGTGGAGCGGCGAATGTCTGGAGCGGCGGGTGTTCCACCTGGCCTGCGCCGCCAAGGCCTTGAGCCTGGAGGCCTCCGACGCCGAGATCTCGGCCATGACCCTGGACCTGGCCCGCCAGGCCCGGCAGCTGCTCAAGGCCTCCGACGCCCCCGACCGGCGGCTGGAGCGGGCCGTGGTCGTCGCCATCGCCGGCTGCGCCCTGGCCGGCAAGCCCGGCGAGCGGCTGATCGCCGCCGCCATGCCGCGGGTCGGCCAGACGCTGGACGCGGTGGTCTTGGCCGACGGCGGCCACGCCAGCCGCTCGCCCGAGGCCGGGCTGGAGCTATTGTTTGATCTGCTGACCCTCGATGACGCCCTAGGCCAGCGGGGCCGGCCGTCGCCCGAGGCCCTGACCCGGGCCATCGACCGACTATCGTCGGCGGTACGCTTCTTCACCTTGGCCGACGGGCATCTGGCCGCCTTCCAGGGCGGCGAGGCCGTGGGGCCGCGCGCCATCGCCGCCGCCCTGGCCCATGACGACAACGGCCCCCGGCCGCCCGACACCGCGCCGCACGCCGGCTATCAAAAGCTGCAGGGCGCCAGCCTGCAGGTGATGGTCGACGCCGGCCCGCCGGCCCGCGGGCCGATGAGCCTGACCGCCTGCGCCCAACCGGCCGCCGTCGAGATCCTGGCCGGCAAGGACCGGCTGATCACCAGCTGCGGCTGGAGCCCGGAAGCCACCGGCGCCAACGCCTTCCGCCTGACCGCCGCCGCCTCGACGGTGTCGGTCGGCGACGGCTCGGCCGGCCATCCGCTGTCGGGGGCCCTGGCCGCCGGTCTCGGCTCGTGGCTGGTCGACGGGGTCGGCGTCGTCGAGGTCGCCCGCCAGGTCACCGAGGCCGGCGTCTGGCTGGACCTGTCGCACGACGGCTGGCGCCGCCACGGCCTGACCCATCAGCGGCGATTGTTCCTCGACCTCAAGGCCGACGAGCTGCGCGGCGAGGACAGCCTGATCCCGATGGTCGCCCGTCCCGACGACGGGCCGCGCCGCTACCTGCCGTTCGCCGTGCGCTTCCACCTGCACCCCGACGCCCGCGCCTCGATCGCCCGCGACGGCAAGAGCGTGCTGATCCGAGGGCCCTCCAACATCGGCTGGTGGCTGCGCAACGACGCCCCCGACGTGGCCATCGCCCCCTCGGCCCATTTCGACCACGGCCAGGCCCGCCGGGCCGGCCAGATCGTACTCGGCGGCCAGGTGCGGCCGGAGAAGGGCGCCAAGATCCGCTGGAAGCTGGTGCGGGCGGCGGACGCGTAGGTCTCCAGACTGGCCCAGAAGCCCCGCGCCGCATTGACTCCCCCGCTCCCGGGCCTATTTTCCGCGCCGTTCGGGTGACTGGCGCTGGAGGTGGGTGACCACCGGGGAGCTCGAACGCACACCGCCGCGCGCCTGGGCTCCTTCCTCTGCATTTCAGACCCGGAGTCCCGCCGTGCCCG
>JAQGIN010000150.1 GCA_028291125.1 Caulobacter sp. | reverse complement strand
GCCCTGGCATGATGGTCTCGTTCATCATCGCCGGCGCGGTCTGCGCCGTCGCCGCCCTGTGCTACGCGGAACTGGCCTCGATGGTCCCCGTCGCTGGCTCGGCCTACACCTATTCCTACGCCGTGCTGGGCGAGTTCTTCGCCTGGCTGGTCGGCTGGGCCCTGATCCTCGAATACGCGGTGGCGGCCAGCGCCGTGGCGGTCGGATGGTCCGGCTATGTCGTCGGGCTGATCGAACACGCGGCCCATATCAACATCCCCGACACGCTGACCGCCGGTCCCTATGCCGGCGGCATCATTAATCTGCCGGCCGTGCTGATCTCGCTGCTGGTCACCTGGCTGCTGGTGCTGGGCACCAAGGAGAGCGCCACGGTCAACGCCTTCCTGGTGGCGATCAAGATCGCCGCCCTCACCGCCTTCGTCGTCCTGGCCGTGCCGGTGATGAAGATGGAGAACTTCCATCCCTTCGCGCCGCTGATGACCACCGGCATCATCGGGGCGGGGGCCTCGATCTTCTTCGCCTATGTCGGCTTCGACGCGGTGTCGACCGCCGCCGAGGAGACGCGAAATCCGCAGCGCAACGTGCCCATCGGCCTGATCGGCTCGCTGGTCATCTGCACGATCTTCTATCTGCTGGTCGCCGCCGGCGCGATCGGCTCCTACGGCGCCCAGCCGGTGTTCGGCCTCAACCACGAGATCCTCGCCCCCGGCTCGATCGAACTGGCCGCCCGCTGCAAGGACATCGCCGCCGCCGGCGCCATGCCGCTGGTCTGCTCCAAGGAAGCCCTCGCCCACGTGCTGCGCGAGATCGGCCACCCCTGGGTCGGCAACCTGCTCGGCCTCGCCGCCGGCCTGGCCCTGCCCTCGGTCATCCTGATGATGATCTACGGCCAGACCCGGATCTTCTTCGTGATGTCGCGCGACGGCCTGCTGCCCGAAGTGCTCAGCACCGTGCACAAGAAGTACAAGACGCCGCACATCGTCACCATGGTCACCGGCGGCATCGTGCTGGTCGCCGCGGCCTTCTTCCCGGTCGGCAAGCTGGCCGACATCTCCAATTCCGGCACCCTGTTCGCCTTCCTGATGGTGGCGGTGGCGGTGATGATGCTGCGGATCAAGGACCCGAGCCGCCGGCGCCCGTTCAGGACGCCGTTCGTCTGGGTGGTCGCGCCGCTGGCCATCGTCGGCTGCCTGGTGCTGTTCTTCTACCTGCCGCCGATGGCCAAGTGGCTGCTGCCGATCTGGGCCGCCATCGGCCTGGTGTTCTACTTCGCCTATGGCTACCGCAAGAGCCATGTCGGCCGCGGCCTGACCGGCGAGGTGCACGAGCTCGACCCGGACGCGCCGCTGCAGGCGCTGCCGCCGACCCCGACCGGCCGTCCGCCGGTCGGCGAGTAAACGCTTGATCCTGGGCCGTTAGGCCTTAGGTCGACGGGCGGAGATCCTCTCGAGGGATCTCCGCCCGTTTTCGTTGGAGCCGCCCATGAGCGCCGAGCCGCCGATCCGCGCCGTTATCGCCCCGGTCACGCCGTTGCAGCAGAACTGCACCATCGTCTGGTGCGCCAAGACCCTGAAGGCGGCGGTGATCGATCCCGGCGGCGAGGTGCCGCGGCTGCTGAAGGCGATCGCGGACCAGGGCCTGACCCTGGAGAAGATCTGGGTCACCCACGGTCACACCGACCATGCCGGCGGCGTCGCCGAGCTCAAGCGCCTGACCGGCGTCCCCATCGAGGGCCCCCACCCCGACGACCAGTTCTGGATCGACCAGATCCAGATGACCGGCGAGCGCTACGGCATGCCCGAGGCCCGCGCCTTCGTCCCCGACCGCTGGCTGGGCGACGGCGAGACGGTGACCTTGGGGGAAACCGAGTTCGAGGTCTATCACTGCCCCGGCCACACCCCGGGGCACGTGGTGTTCTTCCACCGCCAGGCGCGGTTCGCCCAGGTCGGCGACGTGCTGTTCCAGGGCTCGATCGGCCGCACCGACTTCCCGCGCGGCGACCATCAGCAGCTGCTGGATTCGATCACCGGCAAGCTGTGGCCGCTGGGCGACGACGTGCGTTTCGTGCCGGGTCATGGGCCGATGTCGAGCTTCGGGGCCGAGCGCCGCTCCAACCCCTATGTCAGCGACCGGGCGATCGCGGCGGGACCGGCCTACGAAGCGCCGGTCAACCGCTCGCCGGGATAATCGGATCCCCGCCCCTATCGGCGCATGGCCGCCAATTCGGCGGCGTCGAGCACGCCGTCGCCGTTCTTGTCCAGGGCGGCGAAGCTGGCCTTCTGGGCCGCGGCCGCCTCGGCCTGGGTGATCTGACCGTCCTTGTCGGCGTCCAGTTCGGCGGTCATGTCGGGTCGGCCCGGAGCCCGCTCCGCCGTCATCTTGCGGATCTCGGCCAGCTCGGCCTTGTCGATGATCCCGTCACCGTTGCGGTCCATGCGCTTGAAGCGGGCGACGGCGGCCGCGTCGAATTCGGCGGCCGTGACCTTGCCGTCGCCGTCGGCGTCGAGAGGGGCGCGGCCCCCGCCGGGCCCCATCTGGGCGTGGGCGGCGCCGGACAGGCCGGCGAAGACGACGACGGCGGCCAGGGTGTTGAGACGACGGATCATGGCGGGCTCCCTTGAGCGATTTAGCCCAGACTAGGGCTCGCCGGGTTGCGCCGCTGTTTCAGCCGTGAAATCTGAAAGCCACCGGAGCGTGAGAGGAGCGTCACATGGAGACTTCCCAACATCCCGGTCAGGATGCTGGACGCGCCGGCGGCGTCCGTATCCTGATGGTCGACGATGATCCCGGCATCCGGGACGTGGTGTCCGAGTTTCTCGGGCGTCACGGCTACACCGTCGAGACCGCTTCGGACGCCCGCACCATGGAACAGGCCCTGGCCCGCGGCCCGGTCGACCTGATCGTGCTCGACATCATGCTGCCCGGCGAGGACGGCCTGGCGATCTGCCGCCGCCTGGCCGCCCAGGACGGGCCGGCGATCATCATGCTGTCGGCGATGGGCGAGGACACCGACCGCATCGTCGGCCTGGAGCTCGGGGCCGACGACTATCTGCCCAAGCCGTGCAATCCGCGCGAACTACTGGCCCGGGTCCGCGCCGTGCTGCGCCGCCGCCAGGAGCCGCGCGTCGTCGAAGACAGCATGGGCGCGGCCTGCGAGTTCGCCGGCTGGCGGTTGGACCTGGTGCGCCGCGAACTGCGCTCGCCGCAGTCGGTGGTGGTCAATCTGTCGACCGGCGAGTTCTCGCTGCTACGCGCCTTCGTCGAGCGGCCGCAGCGGGTGCTGACCCGCGACCAGCTGCTAGACCTGGCCCGCGGCCGCGATTCCGACGCCTATGACCGGGCCATCGACGTGCAGATCAGCCGTCTGCGCCGCAAGCTGGACGATGGCGGCGGGGCCGAGCTGATCCGCACCATCCGCAGCGAAGGCTATATGTTCACCGCCAAGGTCGTGCGCACGCCATGAGCCGCGCCACCCGCGGCGCGCCGTTGTTCGTGCAGGCGCTGGGCCTGGTGATCGTCAGCCTGATCGCCGCCCAGCTGATCGCCATCGCCGTGATCTTCAACCTGCCGACCCAACCGCCCGAGATCTATCGGGCCAGCGAATTGGCCCATGCCCTGAAGACCGGCCGCGAGACCGCCACTCGCGACGGCCGTCCCGTGATCGTGCGCCACCGTGACCGCATCCGCGGCGGCCAACCCGACAACCGTCGTCGCGTTCAGGTCAAGACGGCGATCGGCCGGGCGATCGGCGTCGATCCGTCGCGCATCGAGCTGTGGGCGCCCAACGGCCCCAAGTTCTTCGTCCGCTCGCTCAATCGCGCGCCGGTCCCGGGCGAGGTCCGCGGTCCGCCCGCCGTCAGCCCCGACGGTCGAGCGCCGCCGCCCCTGTTGGAGGGCCAGCGTCCGGAATCGGCGCGCGAGGAGCCGATGTGGTTCGGGCCGCTGCAACTGGCGGTGCGCCAGCCCGACGGCCACTGGGTGGTCGCCGAACCCAAGCCCAACCTGTTCCTCGATTCCTGGCAGCAGCGCATCCTGTTGATCCTGGCCCTGTCGGTGCTGGCGGTGTCGCCGCTGGCCTGGCTGTTCGCCCGCCGGCTGGCCGGGCCGATCACCGCCTTCGCCCAGGCCGCCGAGCGCCTCGGCCGCGATCCGCGCGCCACGCCGCTGGCCTTGTCGGGCTCGGCCGAGGTGATCGCCGCCTCCACCGCCTTCAACATGATGCAGGAGCGCCTGCGCCGCTATGTCGAGGACCGCACGGCGATGATCGGGGCGATCGCCCACGACCTGCGCACCCCCCTCACCCGCCTGAAGTTTCGCATCGAGGCGGTCCCCGACGACATCAAGGCCAAGCTGGCCGGCGACATCGACCAGATGGAGGCGATGATCGCCGCCACCCTGGCCTTCGTGCGCGACACCAGCCGGCCGGCCGA
>JAQGIN010000147.1 GCA_028291125.1 Caulobacter sp. | reverse complement strand
GCCACGCCTTGCCAGCCGGGCAGCATCAGCAGCCAGATGCCGGCCGGCCGGTCGAAGCGGCCGAGCTTCAGCCACGGCCGCAAGGCCGGCGACGCATGGCGGTCGACCCAGTTGCTGGCGGCGGCGTCGGGCAGGATGGTCATGGGCATGGCTTAGCGTTTCGCTCTCGCCTTCGCAAAGGGTGGAAGCGCTGCGTCCTTCGAGGCCCGCTGCGCGGATCCTGAATTCCTCATCCTGAGGTGCGAGCCAAAGGCGAGCCTCGAAGGACGCAGGGGGCCCGGCGGACGACCTCGGGGAACACCGATCTTGGCGCGGGCGTTCCGCTATCTCGATCACCTAGAGGACCAGACGATGCGCGCCCTTCCCCTGATTTGTCTGGCCGCCCTGACGGCGTCCAGCCTCACCGCCTGCGCCAGCGGCGGCGACCGCTACGGCTCCGGCTATGGCGGCGGCCGCTACGAGAATCGTTGCCAACGCGACCGCGCCAACAAGCAGGCGGCCGGCACCGTGGTCGGCGCGGGGGTCGGGGCCCTGGCCGGCAGCGCCATCGCCGGCAACAGCTCCAACACCGCCGGCACGGTGGCGGGCGGCGTCGCCGGGGCGATCATCGGCAACCAGGTCGCCAAGGGCGATCCCTGCCCGGGCGACTATCGTCGCTAGCCGCCGCTGACGGATTCCCTCGTCCGGGCGGCGAGGGAACCGGCTATAGAGGGGTCGGCGCCCCTTCTCTCAAGGCTCGGATGACCGCCCACCCGCCCAGACCCCGCCGCAAACCGCTGTCGCGCCCGCAGCGCTGGGCGCTCGACGGCCTGGGCGGGGTGCTGGCGGCCACCGGGGCGGTGGGGATCGTCACGCCCGGCCTGCCGACCACGGTGTTCTGGATCGGGGCGGTGCTGTGCTTCCTCAAGACCCGGCCGCACGCCGTGCGGCCGCTGCTGCGGACGCCGGTGATCGGGCCGGCGATCCGCGGCTTCCTGCGCTGGCGGCCGTTCGGCGGCGGCGGCTCGCGCCGGCGGCGCAAACCCACTATCTAGCGGCGCATGACCGACCTTGGAGAACCGCAGGACGGCGGCGTCCGCAAACGGGCCCTGTCCAACCGGCAAGTGCTGGGCTTCATCGCCCGCTTCTGGCTGCGCCGGCCGCTGCTGTTCTCGCTGGGCGTCGGCTTCACCCTGCTGGCCATCGCCTTCGACCTGGCCCTGCCGTGGACCTCGGGCCGGCTGATCGACGCGGTCTCGACCGGGGCGCGGGGCGATCCCGCGGTGTGGACCGCCTGGGCCGCCTTCGTCGGCGTCTATCTGGCCTTCGCGGTGATCCGCAACCTGTCGCACCGGTTCTGGATCCCGCTGGCCGCCCGCAACATGGAGGACCTGACCAACGAGGGCTTCGCCCGCGTCCAGGCCTTCTCGTCCGACTGGCACGCCGACAGCTTCGCCGGGGCGACGGTGCGCAAGCTGACCCGGGCGATGTGGGGCTATGACTCGGTCACCGACGCCATGACCATCTGGCTGATCCCCAGCCTGATCGTGCTGGTCGGCCTGTCCTTGATGCTGGCGGTCCGCCAGCCGGCCGCCGGGGTGCTGTCGCTGGGGGTGGTCGTCGCCTATCTGGGGGCCAATCTGGTGGTCACCGGCCGCTATGTGCGGCCGGCCAATCTGCGCTCCAACGCGCTGGACTCGCAGATCGGCGGGGCCCTGGCCGACGCCGTCACCTCCAATCCGACGGTGAAGAGCTTCGGGGCCGAATCGCGCGAGAGCGCCCGCCTGGCCGCCGTCACCGCCGAGTGGCGGCGGGCGGTGATGGTCACCTGGAACCGCTTCACCGACGTCTGGCTGGGCCAGAACCTGCTGCTGGTCGCCCTGCAGGCTGGCCTGACCGGGGTGATGATCCACGCCTGGACGCAAGGCACGGCCACCCCCGGCGACGTCGCCTACGCCATCACCGCCTTCCTGGTGATGAGCGGCTATCTGCGCAATCTGGGCGAAAACATCCGCATGCTGCAGAAGGGCGTCGACGACACCGAGGACGTCGCCGCCTGGGCCCGGCTGGCCCCGCAGATCGCCGACGCTCCCGACGCCCCGGCCTTCCGCTCCGGCCCCGGCACCATCGTCTTCGACGGCGTCACCTTCCGCTACCCGGCGGCGCAGGCGCCGCTGTACGACCACTTCTCGCTGGCCATCGCCCCGGGCGAGCGGGTCGCCCTGGTCGGGCCCACCGGCTCGGGCAAGTCGACCTTCGTCAAGCTAGTGCAGCGGCTGCACGACCTGCAGGGCGGCCGCATCCTGATCGACGGCCAGGACGTCGCCAAGGTGGCCCAGGGCAGCTTGCGCCAGGCCATCGCTGTGGTGCCGCAGGACCCGGCTCTGTTCCACCGCAGCTTGCGCGAGAACATCGCCTATGGCGCGCCGGGGGCCAGTTTCGAGCAGGTGGTGGCCGCCGCCAAGAAGGCCCGGGCCCACGACTTCATCCTGCGCCTGCCCAAGGGCTACGACACCCTGGTCGGCGAACGCGGCGTCAAGCTGTCGGGCGGCGAGCGCCAGCGGGTGGCCATCGCCCGCGCCTTCCTCACCGACGCCCCGATCCTGGTGCTGGACGAGGCCACCTCGTCGCTCGACGTCGAGACCGAGGGCCAGGTCCAGGCCGCCGCCGAGGCGCTGATGGCCGGCCGCACCACCATCGTCATCGCCCACCGGCTGTCGACGGTGCGCGG
>JAQGIN010000069.1 GCA_028291125.1 Caulobacter sp. | reverse complement strand
GGGGTCCCAGTCGTCGAGCAGGCGGTCCAGTTTCCGCGGCTCGACGATCTCGGGCACGTCGACGCGGCCGGTCTGCTCGCTGGCCTCGATGGCGATGGCCTCCAGCCGGCCTTGCTTGATGTGGTCGACATTGGTGCGGCGGGTGATGACCAGCCGCACCCGTCGAACACCCAGCTCGGCGGCCTTTTCGACGATGGTCTCCAGCCGTCCGCGCTTGACCAGGGCCACCACCAGCTCGAGGTCGGGACCTTGCTCCAGCGGCCGGGTCTGGTCCTCGACCTTCAGCAGGCAACCGCGCTTGCCGGCCTCGACCAGGCGGGCCCGCCATTCGCCGTCGCGGCCGTTGAACAACAGAACCTCGTCGCCGACGGTCTGGCGCATGACCGAGGTCAGATAGCGGGCCTGGTCGAAATCGGGGGCGACGCCGGCCCCGGCGGCGAGGGGATGGGGAACGAAAAGACGGATCATGGCGCTGTTCTAGCCCAACTGGGCGAACCGGGGGTAGGGTCGGAAGATGAGCAAGCACCAGGACTACGACGCCGAACTGTACGACCTGCAACTGGCCCTCATCCAGCTGCAGAAGCAGGCGATCCACGACAACTGGAAGATCCTGGCGATCTTCGAGGGCCGCGACGCCGCCGGCAAGGACGGCGCCATCGCCCGCATCACCGAGCACCTGTCGAAGCGGGTGACCCGGGCCATCGCCCTGCCCAAGCCGACCGAGCGCGAGGCCAGCCAGTGGTACTTCCAGCGCTACGTCAAATACCTGCCGGCCTGCGGCGAGGCGGTGATCTTCAACCGCTCCTGGTACAACCGGGCCGGGGTCGAGCGGGTGATGGGCTTCTGCACCGCCGAGCAGCACGAGCAGTTCATGCGCGACGTGGCGCCGTTCGAGCGCAGCCTGGTCGAGAACGGCTTCATGTTCGCCAAGTTCTGGCTCGACATCGACCGCGAAGAGGAGGCCGTTCGGCTGGAGGCCCGGCGCAAGGACCCGCTGAAGGCCTTCAAGACCAGCGACATGGACGCCGTCGCCCAGGCCAAGTGGGACGACTACACCGTCGCCCGCGACGACATGCTGGCCCGCACCCACAGCGACGCCGCCCCGTGGATCTGCGTGCGCGCCAACCACAAGAAGGCCGCCCGCCTCAACGTGCTGCGCTGGCTGCTGCACGCGGCCGGCTCGAAGAAACTGCTCAAGACCATTCGCGAACCCGACCCGGCGGTGATCTTCCCGTTCGAACACGCGGCGCTGGAGGACGGGCGACTGGCGAAGTAGGGAAAGCGCCTACGACGGAACAAAACAGGCACATGACGTTGCCGAAAAATTAAGTTCGGCCTAGCTTGGGTGTGCGAGCACTCCGACTCGCGGAAAAAGCGAGCGCATTATATGACTGCGATCCTGGCTCAAACTGATTGGGGCGTCGTACTGGCAACTGTTGTTGGTCCCATTGCGGCCGTGGCGATCAGTATCCAGTTGGACCGACGGGCGCGTGTGCGCGAAAGAAAGCTCACCGTCATCAATGCACTTATCCACGGACGCAGTATCTCGTCACTGGCCTGGAACCAAGCCATGGTTCAGCTGCCTCTAGAATTCCGCAGAGACCCCAGAGTAATGTCCAGATGGGAAGACTGCAATGTTGCAGCGAGAGAGCAGAGAATTACCAACGAACTTATGGATGCGCTTGTGAAGTCATCCTTAGAGGCGGTAGGCTTTTCAGAAGCACTGGCAAGCCAAGTTATTCGTGGCATTTATCGAACTACAGGCGTCATTGATCAAGAGAACCTCCAGCAAAATGCTTTGAAGGCGCTGCCGCTTATCGCAGTGAACTCGGAGCGCTCTGCGACGGCCGCCGCCGAAATGTTGGAGCTTCTAAAGCGAGGTCCGTCACCCACGGTCTAGATAGACCAGAGCGGTCATGACGCGCGTTGCCATAGCGCACCTAGCTCGCCTTGCTAAGCCACCCTCACCGCAAGGGGAGAGGGTGGCCTGGCCGCCTACTTCGCCCCGTACAGCGCCATGACGTCCTGGCGGAACGCCGCGCCGCTGTCGGCGCGGCTGTAGAACATGTGGCCGCCCGGATAGAGGGCCAGCTTGACCCGGCCCGACGCCGCCGCTGGGATCTGGTCGACGATCAGCCGCGAGCCGAAGAACGGGCACGACAGGTCGTTGTAGCCGTGGACGATCAGCACCTTCATCTTTGGATCGACCGACACCGCCTGGCGCAGGTCGGTGACCGACTCGGTGTCGGCCCCCTTGCCGCGGTCCCACGCTTGGTTGACCGAATTGGACAGCGCCTCGTAGCGGGCCTCGACCTTCCAGCCGACGACGCGGGTGGTGAAGTCGACGATGGCGCTGGTGGTCGGGGCGATGATCGAGTCGAGGATCGGGTCGTTGGTCTCCTGCTCGGGCGCGAACGGGAAGGGATCCAGCGAGGTGACGTTGGAGTCGTAGCGGCTGCCCAGGCGGCCGGTCTCGCGGAACACCTCGCGCAGGAAGGCCTGGGTCTCGATGCGGCCGCCGGCCCGACGCACGAACTTCGGATCCAGGCCGGTGATGGCCGAGACCTTGGTGGTCAGGCGGTCGAGGGCGGCGGGGTCGGAGCCCTTCAGCAGGTCGACCACGTATTCGCCGCGCACATAGTCCTCGACGTCCTTAATCGCCTGCGGCGTCAGCTTGCCCTGGCGCTCGAGATTGGCGGCGGCCATCGACGGCAGACCCCACATCCATGGCAGCGGCGAGATCTCCTGGCCCTGGCGGCTGGCGCTGGTCAGCAGCGGCGACACCAGCACCACGCCGTTGACCCCGACGCCGAGGTCGGTCTGCAGGGTGTGGGCCAGGCGCGGGCCGCGGAAGCCGCCATAGCTTTCGCCGACGATGTATTTCGGCGAGGCCATGCGCTCGTTCTTGACCAGCCAGTCGAACACCGCCCGCGACAGGTAGTTGATGTCCGGCTTGACGGCGTAGAAGCGCTTCTTGGTCTCCTCCTCCGACACCAGGCTGCGCGAGAAGCCGGTGCCGACGGCGTCGATGAACACCAGGTCGGTGAAGTCCATCCAGCTGGCGGGATTGTCGCGCAGGGCCGAGGAGTCCGACGGGCTGTCGCCCTCGGCTCCGAACTGCACGCGCTTGGGACCGATGGCGAAGTTCAGATAGACCGAGGCCGCGCCGGGGCCGCCGTTGAAGGCGAAGGTCACCGGGCGATTGGGATTGCGCGGGCCGTCCAGGGTGTAGGCGGTGAACACCACCTCGGCGATCTTCTTGCCCTTCTCGTCGCGCACCGGCAGCGAGCCGACGGTGGCGGTGTAGCTCAGGGTCTTGCCGCCCAGCGTCGTGGTCTGCTTCACCGACTTGTCGCCGGGGAACGGGGCGAAGTCGCCGAGCGCCTTGTCGCCGGAAGGTTTGTCGCCCTTGTCGCCAGCAGCCTTGTCGCCCTTGGCCTCGGCGGCCGGCTTGTCGTCGCGGGCCCAGGCCGGCGCGGCCGCGGCGCTCATCATCAGCACCGACGCCACGGCGACGGTCACACCCTTCCACACAACCCGCATTCCCGATCCCTTCGAAACATCAAGGCGCAAAGAGCTAGACCATGGCGGGAGCGGTCACAATGAGCGCCGGATTACAGATCGTTCATGCGTCGGCTTGAGCTGGCGAAGCGGGGCGCGGCGTGGTCTGGTGCCGACGCCAAAGGGGGAGACGCGGCGACATGGGCGAGGCTCCGACCGAGACCGCCAGGGATTTCGCCTGGCGCACCGTCGGCCTGGGCCGGCTGGCGATCGGCCTGCTGCAAGGCCTGGCCCTGTTCCTGCTGCACGAGGCCTTCGAGGCCAAGGCTTGGCCGACCACCGTCCCGCCGCTGTTCGCCGCCCTGACCCTGGCGGCGCTGCTCGCGCCGTTCGTCGCCCTGGCCGGGCTCGGAGCCCTGCGGCGCGGGACCCTGGTCGCCTGGGGCCTGGCCGCGACGGCGATGATCGCCCTGCTGGCGGCGTACGACATCTGGCGCGATCCGGCCGAGTCCTATGGCGGCGCCTTGCGCCTGCTGCCGACGCCGGCCGTGTGGGCGGCGACCGCCGCGGCCCTGTTCATCGCCCATCACCTGATCGAGCCGGCCGA
>JAQGIN010000064.1 GCA_028291125.1 Caulobacter sp. | reverse complement strand
TCCGTCACGTCCGACACCGCGACGAGGAGGCGCGTCTGGTCGAGGTCCAGATAGGTCAATCGCCTGGCCTGAACGATCAGCTGACGGACCGGCCGCCGAGGCCTCTCGAGATCCATCTCATAGGCGGTGATTTGCGCCCCGCCAGACACCGTGGCGGCCATCAGGGAGCGCAGTTGCGACGTATCCCACTCGCCGGCGCCCACGGCGTACAGCCGCAGGCCCATCAGGTCGGCCCTGCGAGCGTCGAAGGTTTCGCAAAACGACGTGCTCGCCGCGACGATGGCGAGGTCGCCATCCAGGAGAAGCAGCGGGCCGGGCGATGATGCGACCACCGCCAAGGTCAGGCTTAGCGCGACATCTTCAGGACTGGAGTTCTGGGCAGCCATGCTGACCCTTCGGAAAACCGGGGGCTGACGGGGCGAAAGCCAAAGGCCGGGAAGGCGCGAGTGTCAGGCACGTAAGTCCGCGCCTATATCGGTCGCGTCACTCATAACGTTCCCCGACCTTGCGAGGTTGCGTCCCCGACCGGCGGGGCCGCTTGACAGCCGCCCCCGCCGACTGGCCATACCTGGCGACACATTCTGGATCGACGCATGGCCTGGACCCGAACCTATGACGAGCCCGAACCCCAGCGGGTCAATCGCTGGCTGGGCCAGAGCGGGGTCTGTTCGCGGCGCGAGGCCGAGGCGCTGATCGCCCAGGGCTTGGTGTCGATCGACGGCGAGGTGGTGGCCGACGCCGGCCGCAAGATCCTGCCCGGCCAGACCCTGACCCTGGCCGACGCCGCCCAGGCCAGCCTCGGTGGGGCGATGACGGTGATGATCCACAAGCCGGTCGGGGTGGTGTCGTCGCAGCCCGAACACGGCCAGGTGCCAGCCGTCCGCCTGCTGACCCGCGAGGCGCTGTGGGGCGACAGCGCCGCGATCCCCGACCTCGACAGCCGCCTGGCCCCGGTCGGCCGGCTGGACATGGACAGCCGCGGCCTGCTGATCCTGTCGGAGGACGGGGTGGTGGCCAAGGCGGTGATCGGCCCGGCCTCCGAGCTCGACAAGGAATATCTGGTCACCGTGGTCGGGGCGATCACCGCCCGCAAGCTGGCCCTGTTGCGCCACGGCCTGGTGCTGGACGACCGCCAGCTGAAGCCGGCCAAGGTGCAGGTGGTCGAGGGCCAGACGCTGCGCTTCGTGCTGACCGAGGGCCGCAACCGCCAGATCCGCCGGATGTGCGAGGCGGTCGACCTGTTCGTCAGCGACCTGCTGCGCATCCGCGTCGGGCCGCTGACCCTGGATGATTTGCCGGAGGGCCATTGGCGGCCACTGACGGCGGACGAGCGGGCGGCGCTGATTGGCTAAGCCCGTCTTCCTGGGCCTTGTGCCCGGGATCCAGGGTTCAGCTGTACAGCTCTGGCCGCGACGGCGGCGCGCGCCGCCGTCCACCCCGCCCGTGCGGCGGACCGATGGATCCCAGGCACAAGGCCCGGGAAGACGGCTGTAATGTTGGTTCAGGTCTGATGAGCTCCCATCGCCAGCCGTAGCTGCTCGATCATGATCCCCTTCAAACTCTCCGGACCGACGATCTCCACCGCGTCGCCCCAGGTGAACAGGTGCCAGGCCAGCTCCAGCATGCCGCTGGCCCGGAACGACACCACCACCGAACCGTCCGGCTGCGGCGCGACGCTCTGGTTGGAGTGGAAGCGCCAGCGCAGGGCGTCCTCGGCCCGATCGGGGCGGATGCGCAGCACCACGTCCTCGACCTGGCCGTGATAGATGCCGAAGCTTTCGTCGGCGAAGGCCTGCAGCGAGAATCCCGGCGGCGGCGAGGCCGGCCGGTCGAGCACGGCGATATCGGCGATGCGGTCCAGCCGCCAGGAGCGCGGCCGCGGGTCGTCGCCCTCGGTGGCGACCAGATAGTTGCTGCGCCCGAACAATATGCCCAGCGGCGTCACCACCCGCGTGCGGCCCGGGGTGCCGCCCCCCTGGTAGCGGAACGACAGCGCCGATAGCGATTTCACCGCCGTGCGGATGGCGGTCAACACCGCCTCGTCCTCGAACGGCCGCGGGCCGGCGTGGACGGCGATGGTCTCGGCCTGGACCAGGGCCTCGACGTCGGGGGCCACCCGCCGGCGGGCCGCGCCGCGCAGGGCGGCAAGCAGCTTGCGCTCCAGGGCGTACAGCGCCGCCGACCGGCCGTCGGCCCCGGCCGCCTTATAGGAATCCGCAGCCGTGCGCAGGGCCGCCAGCTCCTCGGCCGACGGGGTCTGGAACAGGCTGTCGAGGCCGGATGGGATGCGGAACCGCTTGGTCGGCGGATCGTCGATCGCCTCCATCTGCGGAAAGGCGGCCCAGACGGCGTCGCGCATCCGCTCGGCGGTGCGGCGGCTGACGTCCAGCGCCCGGGCCATCTCGTCGAGCGTCAGGCCTTCGCCCGAACCGGCCAGCATCCGGGCGAGGTCGAGCAGTCGGGCGGCCTTGTCGTGTCGCATCCGGAAATCATACGACCGGTTTTGACGTAGCGCACCCTCAAAAGAGTCTCATCGAACGATCCGCCGCTTTCGGAGCCTCCGCGATGAGCCGTCTTTCCTGCCAGTCCTGGCACACCGTCCCGGTCAGCGCCGCCATGATCTCGGCGGTGCTGGGCTTCGCCGACATCCACCGCGACCTCGGCGGCGGCAAGACCCTGATGCGCATCAGCCCAGAGCGGGCCGCCAAGGCCGACATCATCCTGCTGCTGGGCCGCGACGCCGAGCGGGCCACCGACGTCGGCCTGGTGTGGAACGAGCGCGAGGACCAGATCGTGCGGATCATCGACGACGCCGTGATGCGCGACAGCGCCCTGGCGGCCTGGGAAGATGCCTACGACCTGTTCGACGAGCCGGCGGTCGAGGCACCCCGGCGGCTGGTGGCGTAGGAACGCCCTTCTCCCGCAAGGAGAGAAGGCAAACCTAGCCCAGGCCCTTGCCCATCCGCACCAGCGGCACCGCCACCCCGCCCGACGTCCGCGCCTCGAATCGCTCGATCTGCTGATAGCCGCAGGCCCGGTACAGCGGCTCGCCGGCCATCGTCGCCGCCAGTTCGCAACGGCTGAAACCCTCGGCCCTCGCCGCCGCCTCGCAGGCCGCCAGGATCATCCGCCCCACGCCCAGCCGCGTATGGTCGGGATGGGTGTACATCGCCCGCACCCGGGCGGCGTCGACGGCCGGATCGAGCAGGGCCGCGTCGCGGCCGGCCGAATGGTCGCCGCCAAACAGGGTGGCGCGCCGGCTCCAGCCGCCGCAGCCGGCCACCGCGCCATCGCGCTCGACCACGAAATAGCTGCCGTCGGCGATCAGTTGGCTGTCCAGCCCCATGATCTCGAACGAGGCCGCCACCCCGTCGGCGGCCAGGTAGGGCTTGAGCAATTCGCCGATCGCCAGCGTCATCAGGGCGCGCAGCGCCGGCATGTCGTCCGGCCTGGCCAGGCGCAGGGTGAGAACGGGTGAAGCCATCAATGCAACCTTGGCCCTTGCGCCCGCGGCGGGCCGACCTATCTAGCCTCTAGCCCTTCTGGGCGTTTCCTCCCAATACCTCGGCCGCGCCCGCGAGGACGCGGCCGTTCTTTTTGGGCCCTGGCCGCCGCGCTCATGGCTTCAGGGGCGCCGTGCTCCAGTGCTCATTTCGCAACACCATCTCAACCGGCCACCCGGTCTCGGCCGGCGGCAGCAGACCGAGAAGGGTGGCGGTCGCCTTGCCTGGGAGGGCGCTGTGACGGACGAGACTCGCCCGCTTGAGATCATAAACACCGACCAAAGGGCCGCGGTCGGGCGAGACGCCCGCATCGAAATAGAGCGCGCCGTCGTGAGCCAATAGGATCGTCGCGTGCAGGCCGTTCGGCGCGGCGTGCGCATCGGCGACGGGGATCAGCGTTCCGTCATCGGTCCATCGATGGACACGGCCGTGCT
Source organism: Caulobacter sp. (assembly GCA_028291125.1). GTDB lineage: Bacteria > Pseudomonadota > Alphaproteobacteria > Caulobacterales > Caulobacteraceae > Caulobacter. Next base: position 2,790 of record JAQGIN010000064.1, on the reverse strand, counting down.
CGCCATCGCCGGTGTAGAGATAGTGGACGTCCTGGACCGCGTCATAGAGCAGCCGACGGTCGCCCGTCCGGCAGACCTCGGTGGGAGCTTCGATCGCGGCGGCCACAGGAACCGGCGCCGCATAGCGGCCCGCGAAGGCGAGCCGTTCCACGAAACATCGCCCTGCCACCTGACGCAGTAACAGCACATCCCCGTTCGGCGCGATCGCCGCCTCTAGAATGGTCCGCCCGTTCAGCAGGTCCAGGTTGGTCAGGCGGCGCCCGGTCAAAGGATCGAAGCTCAGCAGGCTGACCTCGGACCGGCGGGCGTGGCGGGCCAGGACGACGCCCACCGCGCCGACCCGAAGATCCAGCGCCGCGCGATAGAGGCTTCGCCCGTCCAGGACGCCGCGCCTCGCCTGGCCGCCAGGCCAGGTCAAACAGACCAGCTCGCCATGGGAATCGCTGAAATAGCCGCCGCCCCGCCGACGCCCCGCGCCGCAGCCGATGACGTCGGCCCCATGGCGCCGGACTGCGGTGATGAAGTCTCCGGATCCTCCGGCCTGGTCAACTCCGATGATTCCGCCCGACGCGGTTCCCACGCGACCGCTTTGGAAGAGCACCTCGGTCTTCGATAGGCGCACGATCGCGCGCTCGCCGCCATAGCCGCTCACCGGAGCCGGTTGACGCGCGCTGGCCGGCGCCTCGGCGGCGAGCGCCAGCCAGATCGTCAGAAAAACGGGAACCAGAACGCGCATGCGAACAGTCTCGCTCCTGGCTCGGCGCTGTCGAAAGGTTCTTCCGCTACCCGCGATCCGCCGCCGGCCGCCCCGCGCTCAAGCAGCGACCACCGTCTGCTCGATGGCCCCGAACACGGTGTGGCCCTTGGCGTCGCGCATCTCGATGCGCACCATGTCGCCGGCTTTCAGGAACGGCGTCTTTGGATGGCCGGTCTGCAGGGTCTCGACCGTGCGCAGCTCGGCCAGGCAGGAATAGCCCACCCCGCCCTCGCTCACCGGCTTGCCCGGACCGCCGTCGGCCCCTCGATTGGACACCGTGCCCGAACCGACGATGGTGCCGGCCGCCAGCGGCCGGGTCTTGGCGGCGTGGGCCACCAGGGTCCCGAAATCGAAGGTCATGTCGACGCCGGCGTCGGCCCGGCCGAACTCGGCCCCGTTCAGCTCGACAACCAAGGGGCCCGACAGCTTGCCATCGGCCCAGGCGGCGCCCAGGGCGCTGGGGGTCACCGCCACCGGCGAGAAGGCGCTGGCCGGCTTGCCCTGGACGAAGCCGAAGCCCTTGGCCAGCTCACCCGGAATCAGGCCGCGCAGGGAGACGTCATTGACCAGCAGCACCAGGCGGATAGCCGCCAGGGCCTCGTCGCGGCTGGCGCCTTGCGGCACATCGCCGGTGATCACCGCCACCTCGGCCTCCAGGTCGCCGCCCCAGGCCTCGTCGGCCAGCGGGATCGGGTCGCGCGGGGCCAGGAAGCCGTCCGAAGCGCCCTGGTACATCAGCGGATCGGTCCAGAAGCTGGCCGGCATCTCGGCCCCGCGGGCCTGACGCACCAGCTGCACGTGGTTCACATAGGCGCTGCCGTCCAGCCATTGAAAAGCCCGCGGAAGCGGGCTGGCGGCGTCGTGCTCGTGGAAGCGTTCGCGGGGGACGCCAGCGATCTCCAGGCTGGCCGCCACGGCGCGCAACAGCGGTTCGCAGCGCTCCCAGTCGTCGAGCGCCGCCTGCAGGGTCGGGGCGACGGTGGCCGCGTCGGTGTACCAGGCCAGGTCCTGGGAGACGACGACCAGACGGCCGTCGCGGCCGCCCTTCAGCGAGGCAAGTTTCAAGGCGCGTCTCCTCGTGGGTGTTGTTCTTATCGGACCATAGTCGACCCGAAGCGACGAAGTCTCCAGCCCGAACTTCGTCGACCGCCGCGGAACCGCGCGGAGCGGCGCTAGAGGGCGAGCGCGGCCGGCAGGGCGGCGATCACCCGGTCGGTGTCGGCGGGGCGGCCGACGGTGATGCGCAGCCCGTCGCCCGGCGTGGGTCGCACGATCAGGCCCTGGGCCAACAGGCGCTCGGCGGCCAGGGCGGCGCCGTGCGGCGCGCGCAGGAAGACGAAATTGGCCTGGGACGGGGTGTGCTGGACGCCCCACCCCTCCAGCACGGCTTCCAGACGGCCGCGCTCGGCCACGGTCAGGGCGACGGTGCGGGCCAGGTGGCCGGCGTCGTCGAGGGCGGCCAGGGCGGCGGCCTGGGAGACGGCGGCGACGTTGAACGGCGGCCGCAGGCGGTCGAGATAGCCGACCAGCTCGGCCGACGAGGCGATCCCGTAACCCACCCGCAGGCCGGCCAGGCCATAGGCCTTGGAGAAGGTGCGGGCCGACAGCCAGGTCCCGCCCCAGGCCTCGAGCAGGGCCAGGGTGTCGAAGGCGTCGTGATATTCGCGGTAAGCCTCGTCGACCATCACTACGGTGGTGCGCGGGGTGGCGTCGAGGATGGCGGCCATGTCGGCGCGGCTCAGGGCGTTGCCGGTCGGGTTGTTGGGGGTGCACAGCACCAAGAGCTTGGGGCCCTTGGCCGCCTCGGCGGCGAAGGCCGGGACGTCGAGGTCGAAATTGGCCAGGCGCGGCACGTCGATGAACCGGGCCTCGGCGCAGCGGCCGAAGATCTCGTAGGCGGGGAAGGTCGGCGACGACAGCAGCACGCTGTCGCCGGGGGCCAGGACGGCGCGGAACAGATAGTCGATCACCGCCTCCGAACCGGGCGAGACCACGATCCGGGCCGGATCGACGGCCAGACGGTCGCCCAGCGC
>JAQGIN010000032.1 GCA_028291125.1 Caulobacter sp. | reverse complement strand
TTGTCGGCCGCCGCCGACGCCTCGGCCCAGACCCGCCCGATGGGCGATCGTGACCGCGACGGCGTGCCCAACGTCGTCGATCAACGTAACAATAACGACGGTCCGATGGGCGACCGCGACCATGACGGCCGTCCCAACGCCGTCGACGCCCGCGACGATCGCTGGGACTCGCGCTGGGGCCGCGAAGTGCGCGCGCCGCGGGCCTGGGGCGGGCGGCCGGGCTGGAACCGCCACGTGCGGGCCTGTTTCGCCCGCTACCGCAGCTATAACCCGCGCACCGACACCTACAGCGTCCGCCGCGGCGTCGTCGCGCGCTGCCGCCTCTAGGCGCCGGCTCCGCGAACAGAAGACGCGCAAAGGGAACGTCTTCTCGGCGCGCGGCAGAAAAGGCTGTCCGACAGCGCGGCGATCGAAGCCGATCTCTGGGCCGTGACCTCGACCCGCCATGCTTGACCCAAAGCGGCCCAAGCGACCTGCGATGCGATGGCGCGCCAGGCGGCTGGTCGGGCCGCTGACGCGGTCGGGGCGACCTCGGCTGAATGTTCAGCGAGGGGCGCAATCTTCGTCGGGGCCGACCGTCGTCATTGCCGCCGCTTACAACTCTGCATAGGCTTGGATGTCGGGGTTTCGCCCACGACGTTCGTCTCTGACGATCCGGGGTCAAGGCGTAGCGTTATGAACCATCGGATCGACGTTTCCTTGTTTGGCGCTTCGGATTTTCTGTCCGGCGGCGGCGAAATGGCGACCTTGATCGCCGCGCGTGACTGGTCGCAGACGTCCTTGGGTCCGATCGAGGCTTGGCCGCAAAGCCTGCGCACGACCGTGAGCCTATGCCTGGCGTCGAACTTCCCGATCAACATCATCTGGGGACCGCAGCACAACCAGATCTACAACGATGGCTATCGCGGGGTGTGCGGCGCGGCCCATCCCCAGGCGTTGGGCGAGCCCTATACCCAGACCTGGGCTTCGGCGTGGCCGGCGATCGGCGGCCCGTTCGAGCAGGCTCTGACCGGCGCGACCTCGTTCCTCGAGAACCAGCGGATGTTCTTGTTTCGCAACGGCTATCTGGAGGAGACCTTCTTCACCTTCTCGCTCAGTCCGATCCGCGACGAGAGCGGCGACATCGGCGGCCTTTTCCATCCCGTCACCGAGACCACCGCCAGCATGCTGGCCGAGCGCCGCACCCGGTTGCTGCGCGACCTGAACGCCAGGTTGGCGGAGGCCAAAAACACGCCGGCCGTGTTCGCCCGCGCCATCGAAACCTTCGCCGGCGGCCCATTCGACCTGCCGTTCGCGCTGCTCTATGCGCCGTCGTCCGAGGGCGAGGCCTATCGACTTGTCGGCCATGTCGGGCTCGAGCCTGGAACGGCCGGCGCGCCATGGGTCCTGCCACGCGACGCCGCCGCGCCGTGGCCGGTCGACCGCCTTGGGGGTCGAGAACCGGTCCAGATCGACGATCTGGCGCAACGGCTGGCGAAGGGGGCCAACGGACCGTACGAAGAGCCGGCCAACACCGCGCTGGCGTTTCCGATCGGCGTCGCGGGATCGGCGTCGGCGGCGGCGTTGCTGATCCTTGGCGTGAGCCCGCGCCTGCCGCTCGACGAGGCTTACCGTGGCTTTCTCAGTCTGGTGGCGTCCGCCTTCGCCGCCGGCCTGGCCAACGCCAAGACCTATGAAGAAGAGCGCCAGCGCGCCGAGATGCTCGCCGCCCTCGACCAGGCCAAGACCGCGTTCTTCTCCAATGTCAGCCATGAGTTTCGCACGCCGCTGACCTTGATGCTGGGGCCGATCGAGGACGCCCTGAACGAGGCCGCCGGCCTGCCGCCGGTCCAGCGCGAGCGCCTCGACGTCGCCTATCGCAACGCCCAACGCCTGTTGAAGCTGGTCAATTCCCTGCTCGACTTCTCCCGCGTCGAGGCGGGCCGGATTCAGGGCCGGTTCGAACCGACCGATCTTGGCGCGCTCACCGCCGACCTCGTCAGCAATTTCCGCTCCGCCTGCGAGCGGGCGGGACTGATGCTGGTCGTCGACTGCGAACCGCTGCCCGAACCGGTCCATGTCGATCGCGACATGTGGGAGAAGGTGGTTCTCAATCTGGTCTCCAACGCCTTCAAGTTCACGCTCGAGGGACAGATCACCGTCGCCTTGCGAGCGGCCGCGGGGGCGGTCGAGCTCACCGTCGGCGACACGGGCCTGGGCATCGCCGAGACCGAGTTGCCCAAGGTCTTCGAGCGCTTCCATCGCATCGAGGGACAGAAGGGGCGCACCCACGAGGGCACGGGCATTGGCCTGGCCCTGGTCGAGGAATTGGTCAAGCTGCATGGCGGCGCGGTGTCGGTGCGCAGCCGCCTGGGCGAGGGTTCGACGTTCCAGGTGACGCTGCCGCTGGGGACGGCTCATCTGCCACGCGAGCGCCTGGCGGCCGAGGACGGGCTGACGCCCACCACCGTGCAGGCCAGCGCCTATGTCGCCGAAGCCCTGCGCTGGTTGCCGGACGCCGATCCGCAAGAGAGTCAAATCGGCACGCCGATCACGCCGATCGAAGGACGGCCGCGCGTGGTGCTGGCCGACGACAACGCCGACATGCGCGGCTATGTGAAACGGCTGCTGGAGGCTGGCGGCTATCAGGTCGAAGCCGTGGCGAACGGCCGGGCGGCGCTGGCCGCCGTCCGGCGCGGGACGCCGCCCGACCTGGTGCTGAGCGATGTGATGATGCCCGAGCTCGATGGCTTTGGCCTGCTGGCCGCCTTGCGCGCCGACCCCGCCCTGGAGGGTCTGCTGGTCATCCTGTTGTCGGCTCGGGCCGGCGAGGAGGCGCGGGTCGAGGGGTTGGCGGCCGGGGCCGACGACTATGTCGTCAAGCCGTTCGGCGCCCGCGAACTGCGGGCTCGGGTGGACAGCGCGGTCGGGCTGGCGCGTCAGAGGCGCGAGGCGGCGAGGCGCGAGCGGGATCTGGGCGCGCGACTGGCCGCCGAGCAGGGCAGGGTCGCCCTGCGTCAGACCCAGCAGCAGTTGGAATTCGCGCTGCATGCGGCCCGCCTTGGAAGCTGGGAGTTCGACGTCGCCTCCAGCGTATTTTCCTCGTCCGCCCATTCGCGTGCGATCTTTGGCCTAGGCCCCGACGATCCGTTCGAACGTCTGGAAGACGTCGTCGCCCGCGTTCACCCCGACGACCGCGCGCGGCGTCAGGCGGCGATCGATCAGGCGATCGCCACGGGAGAGGACTTCGAGGTCGAATATCGTACGCTCAGGCCCGATGGCCAAACCGGCTGGATCCTGGCGCGAGGCCGGGCCGCGTTCGAAGACGGCCGCGCGGTCCGGCTGGCCGGGATTTCGCTCGACATCACCGATCGCAAGGCCGCCCAAGACCATCAGAGGACCTTGCTCGAGGAGCTCAATCACCGGGTGAAAAACACCCTGGCCAGCGTTCAGTCGATCGCCATGCAAACCCTGCGGCATGTCGAGCACCCCTCGATGTTCAATACGTCCTTCATCGATCGCATCCACGCGCTGGGCCGGGCCCACGAACTGCTGACCGAAGCCTCCTGGCAAGGCGCCTCCCTGGCCGACGTCGTCGAGCGTACGCTGCGGCTTCACGCCCCCGACAACGAGGAGACGCGGATCGCTCTGTCGGGCCCAGGGTTACGCCTGAGTCCCAACGCGGCCGTCACCCTCAATATGGCGTTTCATGAACTGGCGACCAACGCGACCAAGTATGGCGCGCTGTCGGCGCCCGGCGGCCGGGTGGACGTCGACTGGACGGTCGAGGCCGGGGTCGTCACCATCGACTGGCGCGAGTCGGGCGGACCTTCGGTGACGATCCCGTCACGACGCGGTTTTGGCTCACGGCTGATCGAGCAGGCGCTGGCGCGAGAAATGGGCGGCCAAGCCCAATTAACCTTCCTGCCCGAGGGCTTGTGGTGCCATCTTCGCCTGCCGCTTTCCGCCAAACTGAGTCTGATGTGAAGATGATGACGACCCTGTCTGGCGTGCGATTGTTGCTCGTCGAGGACGAGGCGATCGTGGCGATGATGATCGAGGCGATGCTGACCGACCTTGGCTGCGTGGTGATCGATATCGCCGGGACCCTGTCGCAGGGCTTGGCCCTGGTCGAAAGCATGACCGGCGCGCTCGACGCGGCGATCCTCGACGTCAATCTGGGCGGGGAAAAGGTTTATCCGATCGCCGAGCGGCTGGCGGCCAGCGGCGTGCCCTTCGTCTTTTCAACGGGTTACAGCCTGGCGGGAATCTCGACGGATTTCGCCAGCGTGCCGGCCCTGGCCAAACCCTATACGCCCCATGCCTTGGAAAAGGCCTTGCGGTTGGTCTTGGACGCCGCCTCGCCCCGGACCCAATAGGGTCAGGACCAGCGCTTCGATCTGGCGCCTTCCTCGTCGTTTCCCCGGGCGTCGGCGGTTGTCGGCCGATCGGCGATCCTGGTCAGGTTTCTCGACGGCGACGGTTTGGGAAGTCCAAGGCTCAGGGCCGACGGACCGCGGGCCGGCGCCCTCCAGCGCCTCGCGCCTCTGCGCACGACCAGCCTCAGCAGGGCGATGTTTTGGCCAACCAGACCGATGGGAGACAACAGGCGCAAGGCGTCCCAGACCATCTCGCATTCGGCGAGCAGGCCCTGAATCGGTCCGACCTTGCGATGCTTGCGGATATTGGACACCCCCGTCCAATGGACGACCTCGATCGGCAAACCCGCATCGATGATCCTTTGGTTGATGAAGGCCTCGCCGCCCCAGCGCGGCAGGGTTTCCATCGTCGCGACCTCGTCGCGGACCAGCCAGGCGGGGATCACCCGTTCTCCGGATACGAAATCGAGCCCGATCAGCCGATAGAGCCCCAAGCTGTTGCGGCGCAGGCTGATGCTGACTTGCGCCCTGCCGGCCAGAACGGGCGCG
>JAQGIN010000012.1 GCA_028291125.1 Caulobacter sp. | reverse complement strand
GGCTCCGAAGGCCGCCAAGACCGGCCTGCGCGTCGATCCGCGCGACCTCGGCGCCAAGGGCGACGGGACGACCAAGGACACCCACGCCCTACAACTGGCGCTCGACCGCTGCGCCGTGTTCGGCGGCGGCGAGGTGGTGGTTTCTCCCGGTGAGTATCTGGTCGGCGCGATCCGCATCGGCTCGAACACCACCCTGCGGCTGGAAGAGGGCGCGACCCTGCAGGGCTCGCCCGACCTAGCCGACTATCCGGTGGTGCAGGTGCGGTGGGAGGGGCGCTGGATCCCCGGCTATGTCGGCCTGATCTGGGCGCAGGACGCCCACGACGTCGCTCTCGCCGGCAAGGGTCGGATCGTCGGCTCCAAGGCCATCAAGCGCCGGATCGAGGAGGGGACGGGCCTGCGCCATCCGGCTCTGCTCGAGTTCGTCGAGGTCCAGGGGCTCAGCGTCACCGACCTCTATACCGAACAGAACGACATGTGGTCGGTCCACCCGGTCTATTGCGACGACGTCGTGTTCCGCGGCGTGACGGTCAAGGGCGGGGCCGACGGCATCGATGTCGACTCCTGTCGCCGCGTGGTCATCGATCGCTGCGACTTCGACACCGTCGACGACTGCATCTCGCTGAAGTCCGGCCGGGGCATGGAAGGCAATGTGATCGCCCGTCCGACCGAGGACGTGACCATCACCGACTGCGTGTTCCGCGACCACCGCTGGGCCTGTATCGGCATCGGCAGCGAGACCTCGGGCGGCATCCGCCGGGTGCTGGTCGAGCGCTGCCAGTGCCTGGCCGCCTTCACCTTCGCCATCTACATCAAGAGCCGGCCGGGGCGGGGCGCGTTCATCGAGGACATCGTCATGCGCGACCTCGAGGTGTCCGGCGCCAAGGCCGGCTTCCTGCGCCTGAACTTCCTCGACAGCGGCAAGCAGGACCAATTCCCGGTCGCCGGCCTGGACGGCGTGCCGACCGTGCGCAACTTCACCTTCGAGCGTATCAAGGTGACCGACGCCCCGGTGCTGATCGAGGCGGTGAACATCCACCCCGACAAGCCGCTGGACGGCTTCACGCTGAAGGACATCACTGGCGCGTGCGGCAAGGGGATGACCCTGGCCAACATGCGCAACGTGACGCTGAAGAACATCGCCGTCACGGTCGCCGAGGGGCCGAAGCTGGCGATCAACAACGTCACCGGCCGGGGCCTGGAGGGCGCCGCGCCGCTGAAGCCGACCGAGCGGCCCGTCCCGGTCCTGGCGGCCGAGCCGGCCTACAGGCTGGGCATGACGACGGGAAAGCCGAACTAGACCGCGCCTCCCAGCCATAGCGCCAGGGCGGCGAGGGTGGCGGCCGACAGCGCCGTGGTCAGGGCCACGGTCCGCGCCCCGCCGCGCGCGAACACGTCATAGGCCCGGGTCTGGACGAAGACATTGACCGCCGTCGGCGTCGCCGCCAGCAGGGTGGCCCCCAGGCGGAAGGCGTGCGGCGCGCCGACCAGGCCGACCGCCCACCAGGTCAGGGCCGGCAGCAGGATCAGCTTGGCCAGGCTGGCGACCAGGATCGGCGCGGCTCTCGGCGCGGCCTCGCTGTCGCCGCGCAGGCCCAGGGCCGCGCCCAGGGCCACCAGGGCCACCGGGCTGCCGGATAGGGCGGCGGCGGCGACGGCGCGGTCGAACAGGTCGGGCAGGGTCAGCCCGGCCAGGGCCAGGCCCGAGCCGACGGCGGCGGCGACGACGATCGGATTGCCCAGGGCGGCGGCCAGGGCCCGCCACGGCGAGCGGCCGCCGGCCCAGCCCAACAGGGTGACGCCGACGGCGGCGACCAGCACGAAGTCGATGGCCACCACCCCCGCCGCCAGCCGGGCGGGCTCGGGGCCGAGCACGGCGGCGGCGATCGGCAGGCCGAGGAAGGCGCTGTTGCCCAGGCCGCCGGCCAGGGCCGCGCCGGCCCGCTCGGCCCGCGTCCAGCCCGCCAGCCGGCCGCCGACCGCGATCAGCGCCATCACCGCCAGGGCGCAGACGCCGAAGGCCAGCAGGCCCAGGGCCAGGCCGCCGTCCGGAACCCCGACCCGCGACAGCGAATGGATCAGCAGGGCCGGGAAGCCGAGCCAATAGACATAGGCCGACAGCCCCTGGGCCATGCGGCCGTCCAGCAGCTTGAACCGGGTCAGGGAAAGGCCGGCTCCGACCAGGATGAAGAACGGCAGCACCCGCTCCAGGACGCTCAGCACGCGGCGGACTCCAGGCTCAAGACCGCTCGTCCGGCGGCAGGCGGATCTGCACCAGGGTCCAGCTCAGCAGGCCGCGGCGCTCGAAGGTGAAGACCGTGACCTTGCCGCGCGGATGCGGCCGGCGCACGGCGATGCGGACGCGGTTGGGATCCCAATAGGCGAAGCTGGGGTGCGGGCCGCCCAGGCTGGCCCCGATGCGGGCCAGCAGGCCGGGGTCCTGCGGTTCGGGCGGGGCCTTGCCCGGTGGATAGCCGCGGGTCAGGGCCGACAGGCCGGCGACGGTCAGGTAGCGGTCGACGCGAGGCTCCTGCTGGGGGGCGATCGGGGCGATGGCTCGGCGCATGGCCCCCAGCGGATCGCGCCAGAGCGACGGCGGTTCGGCGGCGGCGGCGGGCGCGGCCTGGTCGAGCTGGCCGGTCAGGCTGGCGCGCACGGCGGGGAAGTCGACCAGCTTGCCGATCGCCGCCACGTCCTCGTAGCGGGCGGCGGCGGCCAGGGCGCGGAAGGCGAACCACGGCGCGGTGGCGAACACCGCGGCGGAGACGAAGATCGCCAGGACGACGAGGTCCCAGAGTCGTTTCTGCAGAGTCATGGCTCGCGCCTCGAAGGTGGGCGGCCATGGAAGGCGGATTTGCCGCGCCGGGCAAGACGGTTCGCGCGTCATGCGACGCCGCCAATAAAACCTTCGCATCCGCTTCATTGGCGCGTCACCGACTCAGCAGAAACGGACCGTGCCGGCGAGGACCCTCAGTAAACATCCGGCTGCGTCTGAGCAACGCGCCGCCCTGGGCGATGACCGTCAGCTTGGCTCATCGTTGATCGCGGCCCGCATGTCTGGGAGCGGCGAATGACGTCTTTGGCGACTCTGGCCCTGGTCCCCGCTCTGGCGGCGGCCCTGGCCCCGAATCTGATCGACCCCAACGCCTCGCTCGGAGGCGGCCCAGCGACCCCGGCCATCGAGCGGCGGATCGACGACCCGCCGGCCCCGCCAGGCGAGGTGCGGAGCACCGAGATCAGCGTCCTCACCTACAATGTCCGTGGCCTGCCCTGGCCGCTGGCGGCCGGTCGGGCCAGCGCCCTGAGGGCGATCGGGGCCGAACTGGCGGCGATGCGGCGCGAGGGGCGCCAGCCCGACGTGGTGCTGATCCAGGAAGGCTTTCGTGGCGAGATCAGCGACCTGGTCAAGGCCAGCGGCTACCGCTACTGGGCGCGCGGCCCCAGCCGCTCCGAGCGCGCCTCGGGACCGGCGCCCGAGGATGGTCGGCGCTACCGCAAGGTCCGCTATCCCGGCGAGGGCTGGGGCAAGTTCACCAATGCCGGCCTGCACGTGCTCAGCGACGCGCCGATCGTCGACGTCCAGAACACGCCCTACCGCTATTGCGCCGGCCTCGACTGCCTGGCCAACAAGGGGGTGATGCTGGCGCGCCTGGCCCCGCCCGGCGCGCCCGGCGAGATCGACATCGTCAACACCCACCTCAATTCCAAGGGCGCCGCCAGGGTGCCCCTGGCCCGCTCGCTGGAAGCCCACAATCTGCAGACCGAGGAGCTGATCGCCTTCATCAACGCCCATCGGGCGGCGGACCGGCCGCTGTTGGTCGGCGGCGACTTCAACGTCAAGAACGCCCCCGGCCGCTACGATCACCAGGCCGCCGCCCGGCCGTACCAGGTGGTCAGCGAATTCTGCAACCGGACGGCCAGCGGCTGCGAAGGCCAGGCGCCGGACGCGGCCCGGCCGTGGCTGAAGTCGCAGGATCTGCAGGCCTTCGCCAGCGACGGGCCGGTGAGCGTGCGGCCGATCCGGGTCGAAACCCTGTTCGGCGCGGCTGGAACGCGGCCGCGGCTGTCGGACCACGACGGCTACCTGGTGCGCTACCAGCTCAGCTGGAACCCGGCGGTGCTGGCGGTCGAGCGGGCCCGCCGGCCGGTCGAGGTGCGGGCCCAGCTGCGCGGGGTGGTGGGGCTGAAGGTGTCGTGGCGGCGATGAGGGGCGGATCCATCCTCAGTTTCCGCAAGTCTTAGCCCGACGTTCGCCAATCTTATCCACAGCCGCTCATGTCTAAAAACATGAACCTCCGGTAATGTTATCTTCGATGTAATCCACCTTTCCGTCTTGTAATTTGAGATGAACGGCCAGGACCGGCAATGGTCTCCCCACTGAGGGGAACCACCGATGACCAAGACCATCCTACTGGCGACCGCCGCCACCTTTCTCGCCGCCGGCGCCGCCCTCGCGGCGCAGGCGCCGCAAACCGCCCCGGCCCAGGTGGACGACGCCAGCCAGCGCGGCGTCCTGGTCTTCACCCCCGACTTCTTCGCCGCCCAGCGGCCCAACACCGCCATGGACATGGTCGATCGGGTGCCCGGCTTCGCGGCCAATGACGGCGCCGGCACGCGCGGCTTCGAGGGCGCGGTCGGCAACATCCTGATCAACAACAATCGCCCGGCCTCCAAGAACGACGCCGGCACCGACGTGCTGGAACGGACCCCGGCCGACAAGGTCGAGCGCATCGAGCTGATCCGCGGCGGCGCGCCCGGCATCGACATGCAGGGCTATTCGGTGGTCGTGAACGTGATCCTGAAGAAGGGCGCCAGCCACCAGTCGGTCGTCACCTGGAACCCGATGTTCTTCGACGGCGGCCACGACGTCTACGGCGGCAGCTACCAGTTCACCTCGACCAAGGGCGAACGCACCTGGAGCGTGCGGCTGAGCGACGGCACCAGCACCAGCGATTCCAAAGGCGTGGGCCGCAATATCCGCCACGACGGGGCCGGCGTCCTGTTGCGCGACGAGGCCTATATCAATGACGGCTGGGGCGGCGGCGACACGGTCCGCCTGAACTATTCGGGACCAGTCGGCGGCGGCAAGCTGGAGGCCACGGCCGAATACGGCGTCCATGACTGGCAGAACTGGCAGCGGAGCCAGTCCCCCACCGCTTTGCGCCGCAGCGACGACGCCGAGGACACCCGCTCGGGCGAACTGGGCCTGACCTGGATCCGGCCGCTGAAGCCGCGCTGGACGCTGGAGGCCCGAGGCATCCATCACTTCGAGCATTTCGACAACGTCTCGACCAGCGGCGAGACCGTCAATGGCGCTTCCAGCCCCGAGCAGCGCTTCACCGCCAAGGGCGACTCCTCGGAATCGATCCTGCGCGCCCTGGTGCGCCACGAACGCGGCGCGACCCTGACCATCGAGGCCGGCGGCGAGGTCGCCTACAACATGCTCGACACGACCCAGGCCTTCACCGTGGGCGGCGCGCCAGTGGTGCTGCCCTCGGCCTCGGTCAAGGTCGAGGAGATCCGCGGCGAGGCCTTCACCAAGGCCACCTGGCGGCCGAGCCCCAAGCTGACCCTGGAGGGCGGCCTGCGGCTGGAGACCTCGACCATCAGCCAGTCGGGCGACGCCGACCTCGAGAAGAGCTTCTTCTACGCCAAGCCGCGCTTCCAGGCGACCTGGACGCCGAGAGCCAACAACCAGCTGCGCCTGCGCTTCGAGCGCGAACTGGGCCAGCTCGACTTCGGCGACTTCGCCGCCTCGGCCGAACTGGACGACAGCACCGTCTATGGCGGCAATGTCGACCTGGCGCCGGAACAGCGCTGGATCTCGGAGCTGACCTATGAGCGCCGCTTCTGGGGCGAGGGCATCGTCTCCATCGGCTATCGCCACGACGAGATCATCGACGTCATCGACCGCCTGCCCCTGCCCGGCGGGCTGTCGGCGGTCGGCAACATCGGCAACGGCACGCTGGACAAGCTGTCGGTGAACATCGTGGTGCCGACCGACAGGCTGGGGATCAAGGGCGGCCGCATCACCCTGAAGAACGACTGGAACGAGACCCACGTCACCGACCCGACCACCGGCAAGGACCGGCCGATCACCGAGATCCGCCCCACCCAGGCCAATATCGGCTTCCAGCAGGACCTGACGCGCTGGAAGACCCAGTGGGGGATCAACTGGCTGCCGCTGCTGGGCCAGGGCACCTATGACCCCGACCAGACCAACGTCTGGCG
>JAQGIN010000549.1 GCA_028291125.1 Caulobacter sp. | reverse complement strand
CAACGGGCGATCGACGCCGCGCGGTGACGCTACGCCCTTGCCCAAAGTCGATCCGCCGGTCACCTTCGCCGCCTTGGTTTCCGGAGCCCTCCATGCGCCTGCCCGTTCTGCTCGCCCTCGGCCTGCTGGCCGCCACCCCCGCCCTGGCGGCCGAGGCTCCGGCCCCGTCGACCGACCAGCCGCTGCTGCGCGCCGTGGCCGCAGACGTCGACCCCAAGGCGCTGGAGGCGACGATCGCCAAGCTGGTGGGCTTCGGCACCCGTCACACCCTGTCGGACACCAAGTCCGACACCCGCGGCATCGGCGCCGCCCGGCGCTGGGCCAGGACCCGGTTCGAGGCGATCGCCAAGGACTGCGGCGGCTGCCTGACCATCGAGACGCCGTCCGAGACGGTGACCGGCCGCCGCGTGCCCAATCCGACCGAGGTCATGGACGTCCTGGCCATCCAGAAGGGGACCACCGATCCGGACCGGGTGATCATCATCGCCGGCCACCTGGACTCGCGGGTCACCGACGTCATGGACTTCACCAGCGACGCCCCCGGGGCCAATGACGACGCCTCGGGCGTGGCGGCGGTGATGGAGGCGGCGCGCATCCTCTCCAAGCACAAGTTCCCGGCCACCCTGGTGTTCGCGGTGTTGTCGGGCGAGGAGCAGGGCCTGCTGGGCGGCAAGGTCCTGGCCAATTACGCCCGGGCCCACAACTGGCGGGTCGAGGCCGACCTCAACAACGACATCGTCGGCAACAGCCACGGCCAGAGCGGCCTGATCGACAACACCCATGTGCGGGTGTTCTCCGAGGGCACCAAGGCGGTGGAGACCCCCGAACAGGCCAACGGCCGGCGCTATAACGGCGGCGAGGTCGACAGCCCGTCGCGCAACCTGGTCCGCTTCCTCGACGGCCTGGCCGACCGCTACCTGACCAATTTCGACGTGCTGATGGTCTACCGCACCGACCGCTACGGCCGCGGCGGCGACCAGGTGCCGCTGCTCGAGGCCGGCTATCCGGCCGTGCGGGTCACCGAGGCCGCCGAGAACTACGACCGCCAACACCAGAACCTGCGCACCGAGAAGGGCGTGGCCTATGGCGACGTGATCAGCGGCGTCGACTTCGCCTATCTGGCCCAGGTCACCCGCCTCAACAGCGTCGCCATGGCCTCGCTGGCCTCGGCCCCGCCGCCGCCGGCCGACGTCAAGATCGCCGGCGCGGTGACTCCCAACACCACGGTCAGCTGGGCGGCGGCGCCCGGCGCGGCCGGCTCTCGCGTCTGGTGGCGCGGCACCACCGATCCGCAGTGGCGCTACAGCCGCTGGGCCGGCGACACGACCTCGACCGTGCTCAAGGACGTGGTCATCGACGACTGGTTCTTCGGCGTCTCGGCGGTGACCAAGGACGGCTGGGAAAGCCCGGTGGTGTTCCCCGGCCCGGCCGGGGCGTTCGAGAGCCCGGCTCCGGCGGCGGCGAAGTAGCGGCAGGATAGACGGGGACGGATAGAAGGGGACAGGCACTCACACCATCGCCCTTGCCTTGATCACGAGGCGCCAAGAGTGAGTGCCTGTCCCCGCTCCATCCATTAAGAAGACCCGTGACCCAGATTCCTTCCCCCCTCGGCCGCGTCCTGATCCTCGCCGGCTCCGATCCCAGCGGCGGGGCGGGGATCCAGGCCGACATCAAGACCGTCACCGCCCTGGGCGGCTACGCGGCCACGGCGATCACCGCCGTCACCGTGCAGAACACCCTGGGTGTCACCGACGTGCTGCCGATCCCGCTGGCGATCATCGAGGCCCAGGCCCGAGCCGTGCTCGACGACATCGGCGCCGACGCCATCAAGACCGGCATGCTCGGCGACGTCGGGGTGGTCGAGACCGTCGCCCGGCTGCTCGACTCCGCGCCCGGCGTGCCGGCGGTGATCGATCCGGTGATGGTCGCCAAGGGCGGAGCTTCCCTGCTGGCCGAGCAGGCGATCGGCGCGGTCAAGATGCTGATGATCCCGCGCGCCGCCCTGCTGACCCCCAACGCCCCCGAGGCCGCCGCCCTGACCGGTCTCGTGGTCGAGACCACCGACGACCTGCGCCGGGCCGGCGAGGCGCTGCTCGACCTGGGCGCCCACGCGGTGCTGATGAAGGGCGGCCACATTCTGAGTGCAGATGGGGCCGGTAAGCGGGTCGTCGACCTGCTGATCACCCGCCTGGGCGAGACCGCCTTCGAGGGCGAGCGGATCGACACCCGCCACACCCACGGCACCGGCTGCACCCTGGCCAGCGCCTGCGCCACCGGCCTGGCCCAGGGCCTGAGCCTCACCGAGTCCGTGGCCCGGGCCTGGAACTATGTCCACGAGGCCATGCTGCGTGCGCCCGGCTTTGGGGCCGGCCACGGACCGCTCGACCACGCCTGGCCGGTGCGCCGATGAGCGAGGCTTTGACCGCGCGCCTGATCGAGATCATCCGCGCCACGCCGACGACGATGGCGGTGCTGAAGGTCATCCGCGACCTCGACCTGCCCGACGCGATGATCTTCTCGGGGGCGGTCTATCAGCCGGTGTGGAACGCCCTGACCGGCCGCGCCCCCGACTACGGGATCAAGGACTACGACGTCGCCTATCACGACGCCTCGGA
Source organism: Caulobacter sp. (assembly GCA_028291125.1). Classification (GTDB taxonomy): domain Bacteria; phylum Pseudomonadota; class Alphaproteobacteria; order Caulobacterales; family Caulobacteraceae; genus Caulobacter. The sequence continues at coordinate 8,383 of JAQGIN010000549.1, read as the reverse complement.
CACCTCCTACGAGGCCGAGGACGTCGTCATCCAGCGGGTTGCGGCGGCGTTCGAACCGCCGCTGCGCGACCTGGTCGAGGTCCGCAACCAGGCCCGGGTGCATCTGTGGTTCGAAAAGAAGTTCGGCGCCGACGAGCCCTATCCGCCGCTCGAGACCAGCGCCGCCGCGCTGAAACGCTTCGTGGCCACCGCCTTCTGCGTCGGCGTGCGGATGGAGGCCGACGACGGGCTGAGCGTCTTCGCGCCGTTCGGGCTGGACGACCTGTTCGCCCTGCGTCTGCGGCCCAACCCCTTGCGGGTGAAGGGCGCGGGCGGCTGGGAGCGGACGACGGCCTCGGCCAAGGCGCGCTGGCCGGAGATCCGGGTCGAGGGGGCGTGAGGATCATTGTCACGGTGACAATCTAGCCTTTGATCCGCGGATCCATCGGCAATACCACGGTCGACGTCATTCGCTGCAGGAACCCGCGCCATGCGCCAGTGGACCGTCGACGCCTTCGCCTCGCGCCCGTTCAAGGGCAACCCCGCCTGCGTGGTCGAACCGTTCGACGCCTGGCCGTCCGGCGCCTGGATGCAGGCCCTGGCGATGGAGAACAACCAGGCCGAGACCGCCTATCTGCTGAGAACCGCCGATCCCGCCCGGTTCGGCCTGCGCTGGTTCACCCCGACCCTGGAGGCGCCGCTGTGCGGCCACGCCACCCTGGCCTCGGCCCATGTGCTGTTTTCCGAACTGGGCCTCGACGCCGACCGCATCGCCTTCGACACCCTGTCGGGCGAACTGACCGTGCGGCGCGATCCGGTCGGCGACGGACGTCTGGAAATGGACTTTCCGGCCGATCCGCCCAAGCGGACGCCGGTTCCCGCGGGCCTGGCCGAGGCCCTCGGCGTCGCCCCGACCGAGGTCTGGGCCGGGGCCTATCTGATCGCGGTGCTGGAGAGCGAAGCCGCCGTGCGGGGGCTGAAGCCCGATATCGTGGCGTTGGCCGGCCTCGGCGGCGAGGCGACCGGCGGGCCGGGCAATATCGTGGTCACGGCCCTGGCCGAGCCCGGCGCGGTCTATCAGGTGATCAGCCGGTTCTTCGCGCCGGGCTCGGGCATTCCCGAGGATCCGGCCACCGGCTCGGCCCATTGCATCCTGTCGCCGCTGTTCGCCGACAGGCTGGGCCGCGAGACCCTGGCCTTCCACCAGGCCTATCCCGGCCGTGGCGGCGATCTGGAATGCGAACGCCGCGGCGCGCGCGTTCTGTTGCGCGGCCGCGGCGTCACGGTGTTGGACAGCCGGCTCCGGGTGGAGCCGGCCTGAAGCCCTAGTACCGGTAGGGACGGGGCTGGTCGTAGCCGTAGCCATAGGTGCGGTCACGGTCGCGGCGTTCGGCGTGCAGCTGGGCGGTGATGCGGTCGAAGCGGCGATCGAGGTCGGCCCGTTCCCAACCGTTGAGGCCGTTGGAGCGATAGCGGTATTCGAGGCGGACGGTGTCGCGCAGCTGGGCGTGCAGGCGGGCGGCCTCGTTGCGGGTCAGCGAGCCATCGCGCAGCCCGCGGTCGATGCGGCGCTCGATCTGGTCGTCGCGCTGACGGATCGGCTGGGCCATGACCGCGGCCGGGACGGTCGTGGCCGCCAGGGCCGAGACCGCGACGATCGAAAGCAGGATCTTCTTCATCGGTTCGGTTCCTCTTGAACTAACGTCGCCTGGGGTGACGACGTTGAGGCCATGGGAACACGTCACGCCTGAAGTGGTTCTGAGCGGCTCGTTGTCTGGCGTTCAGCTTTGGTGGGTCGTCAGGCCGCCGCGGCCATCCGCGCCGCCGCCATCGCCTGTTCGATCGCGGCGTATAGCTTGGTGACCTCGATCGGCTTGGCGACGTGGCCGTCCATGCCGGCCGCCAGATAGCCCTCGACCTGGTGAGCCAGGGCGTTGGCGGTGACGGCGACGATCGGAACGCGGGGCAGGCTCTCGGCCGCCTCGATCAGGCGGATCGCGTGGGCGGCCTCGAGGCCGTCCATCACCGGCATGTGGATGTCCATCAGGATGATGTCGTAGCCGCCCTCGCGCCAAGCGGCGACGCAGGCCTCGCCGTCGGCCACCACCCGCACCTCGGCCCCCAGCGGACCCAGCACGGCCTCGACCACCTTCTGGTTGGTGGGATTGTCGTCGGCGGCCAGCACGCGCAGGCGGCGCGATTCGATCACGTCGCCGATGTCGTCCACCACCTTGCCGACGCTTTCGGGCGTGGCGACGAACGGCGCGGGCTCGGGCCGCACGGCGGCGGCGTCGCCCCGCGGCATCGGCGCCAGGACGGTGAAGGTCGAGCCCTGGCCCTCGCGGCTCTGCACCGCCACCGTGCCGCCCATCAGGGTGGCCAGCTCGCGGCAGATGGCCAGGCCCAGGCCCGAACCGCCAAAGCGGCGGGTGGTCGAACTGTCGGCCTGGACGAACTTCTCGAACAGCACCGGCAGGGCCTCGGCGGCCACGCCGATGCCGGTGTCGGCGACGTCGACCCGCAGGCCCGAGCCGTCCTCGGCCGAGGCGAAGCGCACGGTCACCGAGCCGGTCAGGGTGAATTTCAGGGCGTTGGAGACTAGGTTCTGCAGGATCTGGCCCAGGCGGTCGGCGTCGCCGCGCCAGGCGCCGGCCGCCTCGGCCGCCACCACCACCGCGAAGCTCAGGTTCTTCTCGCGAGCTTGGGGGGCATAGGCCTCGCGCAGGCCGTCGGCCAGGGTCTGCAGGTCGAAGTCGCGCGGGGCCAGCTCCAGCCGGCCGGCCTCGATCTTCGACAGGTCCAGCACGTCGTTGAGCACCGCCAGCAGTGAGGTCCCGGACTGGCGGATGACCGCCAGCCGGTCGCGCTGCGACGGGGTCAGGGCGTCCATCGACATGATCTCGGTCATGGCCAGCACGCCGTTGAGCGGGGTGCGGATCTCGTGGCTCATATTGGCCAGGAAATGCGACTTCAGCACATTGGCGGCGTTGGCGTCGTCGCGGGCCTTGACCAATTCGGCCATCGCCTGGCGCAGGTCGTGGTCGTTGGCGTCCAGCTTGGCGACCAGGTGGTTGAAGCTGGTGGTCAGGCTGTGGAAAACGTCGTCGTCGGCGGCAGGGGGCACGGGCTGCAGGCGACCGCCGGCCGCCACGTCCTCCATGGCCATCGACAGGCGCTGCATCGGCCGGGCCATGCGCCGGGCCAGGCTGTTGGCCAACAGGATGGCCAGGCCGGCGGAGCCGAAGAACAGCGTGCCGGTCAGGGCCAGGTCGCGGGCCAGGATCTCGGCCAGATGCGGTTGGCGGGCGACCAGGGCGACGGTCCCGACCGGTCGTCCGGCCAGGTCCACGCGGCGGGTGAGGGTGTCCAGGCCGTCAGCGCCGCCGTCGACGCCGACCCGCGCCAGGACCTGGCCGCGTCGGTCGATCAGCTTGGCGCCGGCCACGTGCGGGGCCCGGCCGACGGCGTCGAGCGCCCGGGCCGCGCCGACGGCGTCGTGATTCGCCAGCGACATGGCCGCGCCGGCCGCGACCATCTCGGCCAGAACCTCGTGATTGGCGCGGGCTTCCTGGCGCGCGACGCTCCACTGCTGGACCATGAAGCACAGGCAGGCGGCCACCAGGGCGGCGACGGTGGTGACCAGGGCCACGCCCGCGATTCGCGCCTGCAGGGGCGCGTGCGTCGGACGTTCGGAGGTGCGCCTCTGTTCGGTCATGCGGACGTCCGCCGGCAGCTAAGACCGTCATTTTCGCGCGATCTTCCTAATGTTTCCTAACGGTGCGTCCCGAAAGAAGGGCGAAAGGCGCGACAAATTCGCCCTAAAGGCGAGAAGGCTTTGAGTTCTGTTAAGCTTTCGTTTACCTTAACCGTAGGTTCCCTGAAGGAGACTGGCGTGGAAAAGGTATTTGTCGCTCAACGTGTCGCGACCAAGTTGTTCGCGACGGAAAACGCCGTCGACGCGGCGATGGTGGAGGCGGCCGAGCTGATGGCCGACCTGCTCAAGGCTCGCAAGGACTTGGGAGTCTCGTCGGTGGTCGGCGATCGCGCCAGCGCCAAGCTGGTCGAAGCGCTGTCTGCTCTTGGTCATGCGCGCACCGCCATGGTTGAGATGCATGGAGAGCTCGCGGAAACGAAACTTCGCTTGGGCATCCGCACCAAAATGGTCGGCTACGAAGACAAGGGAAACATGGCTTCTCTTGACCGAACCCCGGTTCGTGAGGTCGGCTAGCGCCAAGATTGCAATAGTTTAACTCCTATGCGCCTCTAATTTCGGTTAGAGGCGCATCTTATGTACATGCTGATCGTCTATGCTGGCTGGCTGGGTTTGTTCGGAACCCTGGCTTTCGCTATCTGGAAAGGCGACACGGCGGAGCGTTTGGGCGCCGGTCTCAACTTTGGCCTCGCCATCGTCGGCCTGCTGATTCATCTACTTTTGCCACTGTCTTGGCGCGGGATTGGCTTGCTCGCGGCCGATTTCGCTTTGGCGACGGGATTCCTATTACTCGCGATGCGCTATGCCAGCATTTGGCTGGGCGTCGCCATGCTCTTCGAAGCCACCCAATTCGCCCTTCACGGCTATTATCTCGTCGCCGACAAGCGGCACGACTACACCTATGGCCTGATCAACAATATCAACACCACCGCCATCCAAGTGGCGATCGTGGCGGGCGTCGTCTACGCTTGGCGCAAGCGGTCGCGCCGGCGACAGACCGCGCTCGACATCCCAGCCTAGCGGCCGGCGCGCCAACCGACCCAAGCTTGGGCGTCATTTTGCCGCTTGCATTCCCTATCGAAACGAGGTCTCTCGCCGGCGGGCCACATCCCCCCAACGGGATGCTGTCCATCTGTAAGGATGGGAGACATCGCTATGACGACCCTCGCCAAGCCGGCGACACGCCCGGCTCGCCCCGAGTTCTCTTCCGGCCCGTGCGCCAAGCGCCCCGGCTGGACCCCCGAAAATCTCAGACACGCTGTTTTGGGCCGGTCGCACCGCTCCAAGCTCGGCAAGGCGCGCCTCAAGGCCGCCATCGACCAGACCCGCGACGTGCTGGAGGTCCCCGCCGACTTCCTGATCGGCATCGTCCCCGGCTCCGACACCGGCGCCGTCGAGATGGCGATGTGGTCGATGCTCGGCCCGCGCCCGGTGCAGCTGCTAGCCTTCGAATCGTTCGGCAAGGACTGGGTGACCGACGTCACCAAGCAGCTGAAGCTGCCGAACGTCGAGGTGCTCGACGCCCCCTACGGCCTGCTGCCCGACACCAGCAAGGTCCGCCCCGACGCCGACCTGGTGTTCACTTGGAACGGCACCACCTCGGGCGTCCGCGTCCCCAACGCCGATTTCATCTCCGCCGACCGCGAGGGGATCGTCATCTGTGACGCCACCTCGGCGGCCTTCGCTCAGGACCTCGACTGGTCCAAGCTCGATGTCGTCACCTTCTCCTGGCAAAAGGCGCTGGGCGGCGAGGGCGCGCACGGGATCCTGATCCTGTCGCCGCGCGCCGTGGCCCGGCTGGAAAGCCACACGCCGGCCTGGCCGATGCCGAAGCTGTTCCGCATGACCAAGGGCGGCAAGGTCGCCCTCGACATCTTCGAGGGCGCGACCATCAACACCCCGTCGATGCTGTGCGTCGAGGACGCGCTGGACGCCCTGAAATGGGCCGCCTCGATCGGCGGGCTCGAGGCCATGCAGGGCCGGGCCGACCGCAATCTCGGCGTCCTGGCCGACTGGGTGGCCAAGACCGCCTGGGTCGACTTCCTGGCCGCCGATCCGGCCATCCGGTCGAACACCTCGGTGTGCCTCAAGGTCGTCGATCCGCGCATCGCCGCCCTGTCGGACGACGCCCAGGCCGAGTTCGCCAAGAAGCTGGCCAGCCTGCTCGAGAAGGAGGGCGCCGCCCTCGACATCGGCGGCTATCGCGACGCCCCGGCCGGCCTGCGCATCTGGTGCGGGGCCACGGTCGAGGCCTCGGATCTCGAGGCCCTGACGCCGTGGCTCGACTGGGCCTTCGACGCCGTCGTCGCCGACCTGCTCGACGCTTAATTCAGCGCTAGACCCCCTCCGCCGCTCCGCCACAGCTCCCTTCGGGGAGGTGGACCGGAGGGGGTCTTTCCGCATCCCAATTTCCCGCAAGGAACACCCCATCATGGCTCCCCGCGTCCTCATCGCCGACTCCCTGTCCCCCGCCGCCGTCGCCATCTTCACCGCCCGCGGCGTCCAGGCCGACGTCAAGACCGGCCTCACCAAGGCCGAACTGCTGGAGATCATCGGCGACTATGACGGCCTGGCCGTCCGCTCGGCCACCAAGGCCGATCCCGACGTCATCGCCGCCGCCAAGAAGCTGAAGGTCATCGGCCGGGCCGGCATCGGCGTCGACAACGTCAACATCCCGGCCGCCACCGCCGCCGGCATCGTGGTGATGAACACCCCGTTCGGCAATTCGATCACCACCGCCGAGCACGCCATCGCCCTGCTGTTCGCCCTGGCCCGCCAGCTGCCGCAGGCCGACGTCTCGACCCAGGCCGGCAAGTGGGAGAAGAACCGCTTCATGGGCGTCGAGCTGTACGCCAAGACCCTGGGCCTGATCGGGGCCGGCAATATCGGCTCGATCGTCGCCGACCGCGCCCTGGGCCTGAAGATGAAGGTCATCGCCTTCGATCCGTTCCTGTCGCCCGAGCGCGCCATCGAGATCGGCGTCGAGAAGGTCGAACTCGACGAGCTGCTGGCCCGCGCCGACGCGATCACCCTGCACACTCCGCTGACCGACAAGACCCGCAACATCCTGTCGGCCGAGAACCTGGCCAAGACCACGAAGGGCGTGATGATCATCAACTGCGCCCGCGGCGGCCTGGTCGACGAGGCGGCGCTGCGCAAGCTGCTGGACGACGGCCATGTCGGCGGCGCCGCCTTCGACGTCTTCGTCGAGGAGCCGGCCAAGGCCAATGCGCTGTTCGGCAGCGACAAGGTCATCGCCACCCCCCACCTGGGCGCCAGCACCAACGAGGCCCAGGAGAACGTCGCCCTGCAGGTGGCCGAGCAGATGAGCGACTATCTGCTGACCGGCGCGGTGACCAACGCGCTGAACAGCCCGTCGATCACGGCCGAAGAGGCCCCCAAGCTGAAGCCGTTCGTGGCCCTGGCCGAGAAGATCGGGGCCTTCGCCGGCCAGATGGTCGATTTCGGCATCTCGGCCATCGACATCGCCTTCGAGGGCGAGGTCGCGGCCCTCAACGTCAAGCCGCTGACCAGCGCCGCCCTGGCCGGGGTGCTCAAGCCGATGCTGGCCGAAATCAACATGGTCTCGGCCCCGGCCGTGGCCAAGGAGCGCGGCATCACCGTCTCCGAGAGCCGCCAGGACAACAGCCCGATCTACGACTCGCTGATGCGCATCACCATCACCACCGAAAAGGGCAAGCGCGCCTTCGCCGGCACGGTGGTGGCGGGCGCCCCGCGCATCGTCGAGGTCAAGGGCATGGAGCTGGACGCCGCCTTCTCGCCGGCCATGCTGTACGTCAACAACCTCGACAAGCCGGGCTTCATCGGGGCCCTGGGCATGCTGCTGGGCGAGGCGGGCGTCAATATCGCCACCTTCAACCTCGGCCGGATGTCGGCCGACGAGGACGCCATCGCCTTGGTCGGGGTCGATCAGGCCCCGGACGACGCGCTGCTGGCCAAGATCCAGGGCCTGCCGCACGTCAAGGAAGCCCGCGCCCTGCGGTTCTAGGGGATCGACATGCGGGCGAAGCGGAAAATCCAGCCGGGCTTCCTGGCCCTGTTCCTCTTCGCCTGCCTGGTCAGCCTGTGGGGGGCGCTGTCGCCCGGCGACGCCACGCCCGGCCTGCTGCCCTGGGACAAGGCCCAGCATTTCCTGGTGTTCTACGTCCTGGCCGGCATGGCCAGCCTGGCCCTGCCGGCCAGCCGGCTGTGGCGGCTTGGCCTGGCCGTGCTGGCCTTCGGCGGGCTGATCGAGCTCCTCCAAGCCCTGCCGATCATCCACCGCGACGCCGAATGGGCCGACCTGGCCGCCGACGCCGCCGGGATCGCCCTCGCCTATGGGCCGATGATCGTCGGCCGGTGGCGGGACCGTCAAACCTAGACGCTAGCCAGGTCTCCGCCTTGCTTGACTCTTTTGTTCGCTAGGATCAGAACAAAAAGAGAACAAAGGATGCGTGGAGATGGCCGGTACGCGCGACGCGCGGCTTACGGCCCTGAGGGCCCAGATCGCCGCCTTGGAAGCGGGGACTCGGACTCCGAGTCCGGTCCTGCCGTTCGGCGACCCCCGCATCGATGACTGCCTGCCCGGCGGCGGCCTGGCCCTGGGCGGCTGGCACGAGGTGACCAGCCCGGGGCTGGAGGGCGAGACCGCCGCCGTCGCCGCCGCCTTCGTCGCCGGCCTGATCCGGCCGC
>JAQGIN010000547.1 GCA_028291125.1 Caulobacter sp. | reverse complement strand
CCTTCGGCTTTATGGTGTCGCTGCGCTTCAAGCTCAACCGCGTCACCCACGAGGTGCTGATGGAGGAGATCGACCGCTTCAAGACCCAGGCCGATCCGCAGACCACGCCCGAGCGCCGCAAGATCCTTGAGGACCTGACCGGCTGGCCCTACGAGCGGTTGTGGGGCCGCAATCCGCTCGGCGGCAAGGCGGCGGCCGCGCCGACCCCGGCGGCGCCCGAGGCGTTCTAGGCGTTCTAGGCGTTCTAGGCGTTCTAGGCGCGGGGCGCGGCGGGAAACGGGCGCGCCACGATCGCCTCGCGCGACAGGTTCTGGACGTCCTCGGCGACCACCGCCTCGGCGCCGGGGGCGCAGACCAGCTGGACGCGGCTTAGGCGGACGCCGTCGACATCCTGCAGCAGCACCGGCGGCCGGCCGTCGGGAAGGGTGGCGCCGATCTCGACGCCGTCGAGGCGCAGGCCGGCGACGTGCCGCGCCCACAGGCCATAGGCCGGGGTTGGGCCGAACATGCTGGGCTCGGGATAGGCGTCGGTCAGGTCCGGCGGTCGCCGCGCCGCGCTCTCGGCCGCCCGCCCGCCGCGATAGGTCAGCCGCACATTGGTCAGGCTGACGTCCTCAATCGGATGGCCCGGCAGGCCAGCGATCGTCGCGGCGTAGTCGGCCAGGACGTCGTCGGCGACGACGTCGCGGATGGTGATCCGGCGCAGCGCTCCGACCGTGGTCCCCGCCGGCCCGCGCAGCCGCGCGCCCAGGCGCAGGAACAGCGGCGCGGTGGTCACCTCGCTCAGCACGATGTCGCGGATGGTGACGTCCTCGATGGTCCCGCCGTCGACGGTCTCCAGGGCCAGGCCGCGCGAGCGCTCGAACCGGCAGTCGCTGATGGTGATGCGGCGAAAGTCGCCGTTGGACTCGGTGCCGATCTTGATGCGGCCGGTGACCCGGTCCTGGTCGGGGGCCAACTGCTGGGTTCGTCCGCGCGTGCAGTCCAGCAAGGTGCCCAGGTCGAAGCCCGACACCGCGCAGCCGGTGATGTTGACGTCCTCGGTGGCCCGCGCCACGCCCAAGGCCATCGAGCTCTTCAGCACGATGGCGTCGTCATTGGGGGTGTTCACCCGGCAGCGGCTGACCCGCACCTTGCGACAGCCGTCGAGGTCGATGCCGTCGCGGTTGGTGTCGATGGTCAGGTTGTCGATGGTCAGATTGTCGACGCCGGTGGCTAGCACCGCGAAATGGCCGCCGCGGAACACCGTGAAGTCGCGCAGTTGCACGTCGCGGGCGTTCTTTAGGGCGATGGCCTTGTTGCCCAGGCCGACCATGGCCGAGACCTCGGGGGCCAGGCGGGCGATCTCGGCGGCGGATAGGCCGGCCATGCTCAGCGGGAACTCGCCGGATTGCTTGGCCCAGCGCGAACCGGGCCCCTCGCGGGTCAGGCCGCGGCCGTCGATCAGGCCGGGGCCGAGGATGGCCACGTCCTCGACGTCCTCGCCCCAGATCAGGCTGTTGCGCCAGTGGCTGTGGCCAAAATCCTGATAGAGGTCGAACGGATTGTGCTCGGCCGCGTCATAGGCGCCGGCGTGGCGGGCCGGATCAGCCGCCTCCAGCGTGCAGCCGGCCTCTAGCCGCAAGGTCACCCCGCTGCGCAGCGGGATCGAGAAGCACAGATAGCGGCCGGCCGGCAGCGACACCGTCCCGCCGCCGTCCGCGTGGGCGGCGGCGATCGCGGCCTTGACCGCCTCGGTGTCGAGGGCGACGCCGTCGCCCCGCGCCCCGAAGGCGCGGATGTCGAAGACGGCCCGGCTCATGGCGTTAGTCCATGGCGATGCAGGAAGGCGGTCAGCAGGGTCGGCCAGGGATGGAGCTGGCCGTCCGGCCCCTTCAGGCCAAAGCCGTGGCCGCCCACCTCGAACACGTGCAGTTCGCTGGGAATCTTCCGGGCGCGCAGGGCCGCGTAGAGCAGCAGGCTGTTCTCGACTGGCACCACCTTATCGTCGGCGGCCGCGGCGATGAAGGTCGGCGGCATGTCGGCTGGCACATCGACCTCCAGCGACACCGCCGCCCGCTGAGCTTCGGTCGGCGTCGCGCCCAGCAGTTCCCTCAGCGAACTGGCGTGAGCGTAAGGCGCGCGCAGGGTCGCCACCGGATAGAACAGTCCCGCCGCCATCGGCTTGGTCGGCAGGGCGTCGAGGCGGTCGACCGGCGCATAGGCGTCGTGGGCGAAGCGGGTCGCCAGCCGGCCGGCCACATGGCCGCCGGCCGAGAAGCCCAGCACCGCCACCCTGGCCCGGTCGAAGCCAAGCTCGGCGGCGCGGCCGCGGATCAGCCGCATGGCCCGCTGGGCGTCCTGCAGGGCGACGTCCGGCCCCGCCGCCCAGCCGTCGCCCGGCAGGCGGTAGGTCATGACGAAGACGGTGAAGCCCTGCTCGGCCAGCCAGGCGTCGATCGAACTCCCGGCCTTGCTGACCGCCACCCGGACATAGCCGCCGCCGGGGATCATCAGTATGGCCGCGCCGTTCGACTTGGCCGGCCGGCGCAGCATCAGCACCGGCTTGGTGATGTGCAGGAAGGCGGTGTCGTTGGGATCGCCGCCGGGCGTGCGCAGGATGGCCTGCTCGGTGACGGTGACCCCCTCCCCGCCCGGCGCGCGGCCCGGCCACAGGTCGCAGATCTCCAAGGTCGCCGCCGAGGCCGCGGATGGCAGGGCGGCCGTCGCCGCGCCCAGGGCCAGCAGGGTCCGGCGGTCGAGCATCGGCGGTCCTTCGCGATCAGCTGCCACGGGGCGTCACCGTGCTGTGGGCCAGGCTTTGCGCCAGGACGAAGCGGTCCGGCGGGGTCGGCTTGGCCGGGTCGAACGGGGTGACGTCGGCGGCCAGCAGGCCGGCCAGCGGCAGGCCCGAGACGCGGATCGCCTCGACCACGCAGCGCGCCAGCTGGTAGCCGCCGTAATTGTTGTGATGGGTGAGGTCCTGGCCGCCGTTGGCGAACGCCTTCCAGGCCTGGTCGGGGCCTAGGGCTTCGTAGAGCACGGCGCTCATCGCGGTCAGGTCGATCAGCGGGACGCCGGTCTCCCGGGCCACGGCCCGCACCGCCTCGGGATAGGCCCCGTGGGTGTTGACGATCTTGCCGGCGGCGTCGAACCGCCGTCGGTGCATCGAACTGACCAAGACCGGCGTCGCCCCAAGGCGGCGCGCCTCGCCGACATAGGCCCGCAGATAGTCGCGATAGGTGGTCTCGGCCGGGGCGTAGGTCTGCGGCCAATTGGCCTTGGAATCGTTGTGGCCGAACTGGATCAGCAGATAGTCGCCCGGCTTGATCTTACTGAGGATCTTGTCCAGCCGCCGCTCGACCAGGAACGACTTCAGGGTCTCGCCGGACTCGGCGTGATTGGCCACCGCCACCCCGGGGCCGAAGAACCGCGGCAGCATCTGGCCCCAACCGGCGGCGGGCTCGGCCGGCTGGTCGGTGACGGTGGAATCGCCCGCCAGGAACACCGTCGGCGCAACGACCGGGACGATCTCCAGCCGGGCCAGGCGCGGGGCCGGACCGAGGACCTCTAGGGTCAACTTGTCGTCCCAGGTCAGCACGCCGCGCTCGCGCGCGTTGAGCAGCACGCGGTCGCCGCCCGGCGCATTGAACGGCGGCGGGGCCAGGCTGGCGTTGCGGACATTGACCACGAACTGGCGGGTGGCGAAGGCGCCGCGGGCGGTTTCGACCGCCTCGAGCATCAGCCGCCGGGACTCCGCCTTGATGGTGGTGTTGGAAGCGGTGTGAGCGTCGCCCAGGGTCATTGTCACCCGGTAGTCGCCCTCCGGCACAGCGACGGAGAACTGGAAAGCGCTGGGGGCGGCGCCGGCCGGGCGCGGCTCGAAGCCGAACCCGGCGTCGGGGTTGTACGGCGCGTCCGGCGGCACGGCGCGATAGCCAGCGGCCGGCCGGCCGGCCTGGAAGTCGAACCGCCAGCCGGCGGGCTGGGCGGCCGCCGCGCCGGCCAAGCCGCTCAGGGCCAGTCCGGC
>JAQGIN010000498.1 GCA_028291125.1 Caulobacter sp. | reverse complement strand
GGGTGCAGGTTGTTCATCAGCATGCGCAGCGGCGCCTCGGTCAGCCAGCTCTTGGCCGACAGGACGGGGCCGGTGGCGGCCTGAATCACGCGAGTGTTGTCGATACGGGTCATCGGGGTCTCAAGCTTGGGCGAAGGCCAGGCAGGCCTTCAGGATGTCGGTGAGGGCGGCGCGCATGGGCGCGGCGCGGTCGGGGTCGTAAGGCGTGGGCCAGGTCTCGGCCGTCGGGGTCTCGGCCGGGTCGTCCATATAGCCGCGGCAGGCCAGCTCCATCTGGATGGCGTGGACGCCGTCGGCCGGGCGACCGTAGTGGCGGGTGGTCCAGCCGCCCTTGAAGCGGCCGTTGGTGACGCGGCTGAAGTCGGTGGCGTCGCAGACCGCCTCGACGGCGGCGGTCAGGGCGGCGTCGCAGGTGGCGCCGCCATTGTCGCCGAGATTGAAGTTCGGCAACGGCCCGTCGAACAGCCGGGGCACGAGCGAGCGGATCGAGTGGGCTTCGTAGACCACCACCTTGCCATGACGGGCCCGCAGGCGCTCGACCTCGGCGGCCAGGGCCGCGTGGTAGGGATCGAAGAACGCCGCCCGTCGCTCGGCGATGGCTTGCGCGTCCGGCGCCTGGCCCGGCTTGTACAGAGGCTCGCCGTCGAAGCTGGTGGTCGGGCATAGCTCGGTGGTGGCCTGGCCCGGATAGAGCGAGGCCCCCGACGGGTCGCGATTGACGTCGATCACCGTGCGCGAGATCGCCGTGCGCACCGTGGTCGCCCCCAGCTCGGCGGCGAAGTCATACAGCCGGTGCACCCACCAGTCGGCGTCCTTGCGGGCCAGCCACGACGAGGCCAGGGTCGCCTCGATCGCCGTCGGGATCTCGGTCCCGGTGTGCGGCAAGCTGACGATCAGCGGCGCGTCGCCGCGCGCGATCTGCAACCAGTCGGCCATCAGCAGACGCCCGGCAGGGCGACCGCGCCGGCCGCGGCGGCCAAGGTCCCGCCCTTCACCAGGGCGATGGCGGCCTCGATGTCGGGATGGAAATAACGGTCGTCCTCCAAGGTCGGCACCTCGGCCCGCAACACGGCGCGGACGGCTTCCAGCGGCGCGCTGGAGGTCAGGCCGGCGTGGAAGTCGCAGCCCTGGGCGGCGGCCAGCAGCTCGATGCCGATCACCGCCATGGCGTTGTCGGCCATGGCCAGCAGCCGCCGGGCGCCGTGGGCGGCCATCGACACGTGGTCCTCCTGGTTGGCCGAGGTCGGGATCGAGTCGACGCTGGCCGGATAGGCCCGCTGCTTGTTCTCCGACACCAGGGCGGCGGCGGTGACCTGCGGGATCATGAAGCCGGAGTTGAGACCAGGGCGCGGCGTCAGGAAGGCTGGCAGGCCCGACAGCGCCGGATCGACCAGCATCGCCACCCGCCGCTCGGCCAGCGAGCCGATCTCGCACAGGGCCATGGCGATCATGTCGGCGGCGAAGGCCACCGGCTCGGCGTGGAAATTGCCGCCCGACAGGGCCTCGTCGGTGTCAGGGAAGATCAGCGGATTGTCGGAGACGCAGTTGGCCTCGATCGCCAAGGTGGTGGCGGCCTGGCGCAGCATATCGAGCACCGCCCCCATCACCTGCGGCTGGCAGCGCAGGCAGTAAGGATCCTGCACCCGGGAGTCGCCGGTCAGGTGCGAGGCGCGGATCGCCGAGCCGGCCATCAGGCCGCGCAGGGCGTCGGCGGTCTCGATCTGGCCGCGGTGGCGGCGCAGGGCGTGGATGCGCGGATCGAACGGGGTGTCCGAGCCCTTGGCGGCCTCGGTCGACAGCGCCCCGGTGGTCAGGGCGGCCTGGAACAGGGTCTCGGCCTCGAACAGCCCGGCCAGGGCGTTGGCGGTGGAGAACTGGGTGCCGTTCAGTAGCGCCAGGCCCTCCTTGGGGCCCAGGGTCACCGGCGTCAGGCCGGCCTCGGCCAGGGCCTGGACGGCGGGCTTGCGGACGTCGCCGACGAAGATCTCGCCGACCCCGATCATCGTCGCCGCCATGTGCGACAGCGGCGCCAAGTCGCCCGAGGCGCCCACCGAGCCCTGGCCGGGAATCACCGGCGTCAGGCCGCGCTCGAGCATGGCGCCCAGCAGGTCCATGGTCGCCGGCCGCACGCCCGAGGCGCCCTGGGCCAGGCTGGCGATCTTCAGGGCCATCATCAGGCGGATCACCGGCACGGGCGACGGCTCGCCGACCCCGGCCGCGTGCGACAGCACGATGTTGCGTTGCAAGGTCGCGAGATCGCCGGTCTCGATGCGGACGCTGGCCAGCTTTCCGAAGCCGGTATTGATGCCGTAGACCGGCTCGCCCTTGGCCAGGATGCGCTCGACGGCGGCGGCGCTGGCGGCGACCGCCGGTCCGCTGGCCGGGTTCAGCTTGGCCGGCGCGCCGCGATAGATCGCTCGCCACTGCGCCAGCGACACCTCGCCGGGATTCAATTCGATAGGCTTCAACGTCCCCTCCATACGCGCGCCTGGAGCGGGTTGAACCCCATGCGGTAAACCAGTTCGGCCGGTCGTTCGATGTCCCAGATCGCCAGATCGCAGGCCTTGCCGGCCTCCAGCGTGCCGATCTCGGCCCCTCTGCCCAGGGCGTGAGCGGCGTTGCGCGTCACCCCGGCCAGACATTCGGCGACCGTCATCCGAAACAGGGTGGCGGCCATGTTCATGACCAGCAGGATCGAGGTCAGCGGCGAGGTGCCCGGGTTGCAGTCGGTGGCCAGGGCCAGGCGCACGCCGGCCGCTCGCAGCAGCGGAAGCGGCGGCGGCGTGGTCTCGCGCACGAAATAGAAGGCCCCGGGCAGCAGCACCGCCGTGGTCCCGGCCGCCGCCATCGCCGCCGCGCCGGCGGCGTCGAGATGCTCCAGATGGTCGGCCGACAGCGCCCCGAACTCGGCGGCCAGGGCCGCGCCATGCAGGTTGGACAGCTGCTCGGCGTGCAACTTGACCGCCAGGCCGTGGGCCTCGGCGGCCTCGAACACCCGCCGGGTCTGGGCGGGGGTGAAGCCGATGCCTTCGCAAAAAGCGTCGACCGCCTCGGCCAGGCCGCCGGCGGCCACGGCCGGGATCATCCGCTGGCAGACCTCGTCGATATAACTGTCGGCGTCGCCCTTGAACTCGGGCGGCAGAGCATGGGCGCCCAGGAAGGTCGGGATGATCGACACCGGCCGGTGCTCGCCCAGGGCCCGGGCGGCGCGCAGCGATTTGAGTTCGTGCTCCAGCGACAGGCCATAGCCCGACTTGACCTCGACCGTGGTCACGCCCTCGGCGATCAGGGCGTCGAGACGGGGCAGGGCGGAGGCGACCAGGTCCGCTTCGCTGGCGGCGCGGGTGGCGGCCATGGTCGAGACGATGCCGCCGCCGGCCCGGGCGATCTCCTCATAGGAGGCGCCGGCCAGGCGCAGCTCGAACTCGCGGGCCCGATCGCCGCCATGGACAAGATGGGTGTGGCAGTCGATCAATCCGGGGGTGATCCAGCGGCCGTCGCAATCGATGACCTCGGTCGCGTCGAGATCGGCCGGAGCCTCGGCGGCGTCTCCCGCGAACAGGATGCGGCCGTCGAGAGCGGCGACCAGGCCGTGTTCGATTTCGCCGAGGTCCGGGCGGTCGGGGGCGAGGGTGGCCAGTCGGGCGTGTCGCCAGATCCGGTCGCAGCGCATCGTTCGTGGTCTCCATCGGCGGCCGGGCGACTTGTCGACGGCTCCGGTAATGTCTAGACATATTACCAGCAGTCGAGGCTTGTCCAGTGAACCCAGACGGAAAAATCGAGCCGCCGCCGCAGGTCGTTTTGTGGTTCAAATCTGCCCTGTTGCGGTCAGGCTGGGCGCAAAATGTGCGCATCTGCCTGAACGGCGGAAAAATCGCCCGGATCGAAACCGACGTCGCGGCCCAGGCCGGCGACGAGCGCCACGCCATCGCCGTGCCCGGCCTGCCGAATCTGCACAGCCACGCCTTCCAGCGGGCCATGGCCGGCTTGACCGAAGCGCGGGGGCAAACCAGCGACAGCTTCTGGAGCTGGCGGGCCCTGATGTACCGCTTCGTCGAGCGGCTGAGCCCCGACGACGTCGAGGCGATCGCCGCCCTGGCCTATCTGGAGATGCTCGAAGCCGGCTTCACCCGGGTCGGCGAGTTCCACTACCTGCACAAGGACGTCGACGGCCGCGCCTATGCCGATCCGGCCGAGATGGCCGTCCGCCTGGCCGCCGCCGCCGACGAGACCGGCCTGGCCCTGACCCTGCTGCCGGTGTTCTACGCCCATTCCGGCTTCGGCGGCGCCGCGCCCGGCGAGGGCCAGAAGCGGTTCATCCATGATGTCGATGGTTACGCCCGCCTGATCGAGGCCAGTCGCACGGCGGTGGCGGGCCTGCCGGACGCCGTGGTCGGCGTCGCCCCCCACAGCCTGCGCGCCGTGACGCTCGAGGAGCTGGCCGCCGTCGCGCCGCTGGCGGCCGGCGGCCCGGTCCACATCCATATCGCCGAGCAGGTCAAGGAGGTCGACGACTGCCTGGCCGCCACCGGCCAGCGCCCAGTGCGCTGGCTGCTTGACCACGCGCCGGTCGATCGCCGCTGGTGCCTGGTCCACGCCACCCACATGGACGTCGGCGAGATCGAGGGCCTGGCCCGCAGCGGCGCGGTGGCCGGCCTGTGCCCGATCACCGAAGCCAATCTCGGCGACGGCCTGTTTCCGGCCGTGGCCTTCGCCGCCGCCGGCGGCCGGTTCGGAG
>JAQGIN010000493.1 GCA_028291125.1 Caulobacter sp. | reverse complement strand
AGCAGCAGCATCGGGTGCAGCGGCTTGGCCAGGTGCAGGTCGGCGCCGGCCTCGCGGGCGGCGGCGACGTGCTCTTCCATGGCGTTGGCCGTCAGCATGATGATCAGCACCGGCGTCGCGCCGGTGGCCGCCTCGCGGGCCCGGATCGCCCGGGTGGCCGACAGGCCGTCCATCACCGGCATCTGCATGTCCATCAGGATGGCGTCGAAGCTCTGGGCCTCGACCGCCGCCACGGCGGCCGCTCCGTCCTCGACGATCATCAGATCGACCCCGAACGGCTCCAGCACCACCTGCACCACCTTCTGGTTGGTCGGATGATCCTCGGCGACCAACACCCGCAGCCCATCCAGCGACAGCGGCCCCACGCCGCCCTCGTGGGCGGTGTCGTCGACGCCGTCCGAGCGCGGCAGCGGCAGCACCACCTGGAAGGTGGCCCCGCGGCCGACCACGGCCCGGGCGTCGATCCGTCCGCCCATCATCTCGGCCAAGGCCGCGCAGATCGACAGGCCCAGGCCCGTGCCGCCGAACCGGCGGGTGATCGACTGGTCGGCCTGGACGAAGCGCTTGAACAGCCGCTCGCGCACGGTGTCGTCGAAGCCCACCCCGGTGTCGGTGACGATGAACCTCAGGCCATCGGCGTCGGCGTCGACCTCCAGGCTGACCGCGCCCTGGCTGGTGAACTTGACGGCGTTGGCCAGCAGGTTCGACAGGATCTGGCCGATGCGGCCGGCGTCGCCCAGATAGTGGCCTTGCGCCTCCGGCGCGACCGACCAGGTGAAGCCCAGGGCCTTGGCCTCGGCGGCGGCGCGGTGCAGCTCGCTCATGCCGCGCACCAGCTCGACCAGGTCGAACGGGGCCGGGGTGATCTGGAATTGGCCGGCCTCGATCTTGGAGACGTCGAGGATGTCGCCCAGCACCTGCTCCAGCAGCCGGCCCGACGAGGCCACCAGCGCCGCCAGCTCGCGGCGGCGGACCGGGTCGGTCTCCTCGGCCAGGCGGTCGCCGATGGCGATGACCCCGTTCAGCGGCGTGCGCAGCTCGTGGCTCATATTGGCCAGGAACACCGACTTGGCCTGGTTGGCCTGTTCAAGCTCGATGGTGCGTTCGGCCACCCGCTCCTCCATCGAGCGCAGCAGGTCGTCGTTGCGCTCGCGCTGGCGGCGCAGGGTGCGGGCCAGGACGCCGATCTCGTCGCTGCGCACCTCGATGTCGAGGGCGTCGCCCAGCTGGCCGTCGCGGTGGGCCTCGGCCAGCGCCCCCAGCGGGCCGGCCACGGCGTGCTTCATCATCCGGTAGATCAGCAGCACCTGGGCGATGACCCCCAGTACGCCGAACAGCAGCACCCAGGAGGCGGTCCGCACCGCCGACCAGACGACGTCGCCGACCGGGAAGCTCATCAGGAAGTACCAGTCCGGCTCCTTCAGCCGACCATAGGCGATCACCCGGTCGCCACGGGCGCTGCGCAGGGTTCCGACATCGACGCCGCGGGCGCGGATCTGGCGGATCAGCTCGGGGATGTTCTCCTCGGCCTGGGCCTTGGCCAGGACGGCGGTGTCGACGACCACGCCGTTGCTCGACAGGCCCGGAGCGGCGATCAGCTCGCCGTCGGCCGAGACGATCATGTTGCGGGCCCCCGGCAGGGCGTCCTCGACGGCGCGCAGCAGGTAGGAATCCAGCGACAGGCTGGTGCCCCAGGCCCCGACATGGCGGCCGCCGATGTCGAACGGCGTCATGCAGGCCGAGTTCAGGCCACGCCCGGAGGGGTCGGAGATCAGCTTGCGCAGCCGCGTGCACATCATCACCCGCCGTGGATTGGCGGCGGGCAGGGTCAGTTCGGTCATCTCCTCGTGCGAGATGTCGAGTTCGGGCGGCGCGGTCTGGCGGTAGTACAGCAGGTGGTCGGGCCGCTTGGGACCGAACATCACCAGCCGGGTGTCGGGGGTGAAGAAGTAGAAGTTGTCGTAGCGGTTCAGCTCGGCCTCGCCGGTGTGGGCCACCACCTGCGCGGCGGCCACGAACAGCGCCTTCTGGTCGCGGGTCAGCTGGTCGGCGCGCGGCAGATAGCCGGCCATGCCGTAGACATATTGGCCGCCCATCCGGCCGCCGTCGTACAGGGCCGGCGGGGTGCGGCGGGTGCCGTCGCCCTTGGGCCGGAAGATCTGGTCGAAATCGGCGTCGATGGCGCTGGGGTCGAGGGCCGCCAGCCGACGGTGCAGGGCCTCGGTGGCCCCGTCGTGCACCTTGACCAGGTCGGAGAACAGCCGATCCTCGGTCTTGACCCGCTCGCCGGCGTATTCGGCCAGATGGCGCATCTGGCGGTCGGCGGCGCTGCGCTGCACGAAGACGAAGGTCGCCGTCGTCGCCACGCCGGTCACCGCGATCGACAGGATCGCGACGATCGCCAGCAGCCGCCGGGCGAGCGGCGAAGTCACGGCGGGAATGGGACGGAGTCTCTTCACGCGCGCACCTTGCGCCCGGGAGACTGAACAGGTGTTTACCGTGGGATCAAAGACTTAGCCCGCCCGGGCCACCGCCTTGCGCCCGTGGCTTTTCCCGCCCGCCGCAACAGTCTATAGCCTCGCCGTCCGCGCCGCGCTTCTGGCCCTGTGAGCCTCGAGCGACCCTGGCGCGCCACCGCGAGAGGAAAGACCCCGCATGGCCAAGATCAAAGTCGCCAACCCCGTCGTCGACATGGACGGGGACGAAATGACCCGCATCATCTGGAAGCTCATCAAGGATAAGCTGATCTTCCCCTATCTCGATCTGGAGCTCGACTATTACGACCTCAGCATCGAGCATCGGGACGCCACCAACGACCAGGTGACGATCGACGCGGCCGAGGCGACCAAGAAGCACGGCGTGGCCGTCAAGTGCGCCACCATCACCCCCGACGAACAGCGGGTGAAGGAATTCAACCTCAAGAAGATGTGGAAGTCGCCGAACGGCACCATCCGCAACATCCTCGGCGGGGTGATCTTCCGCGAGCCGATCATCTGCCAGAACGTGCCGCGCCTGGTGCCCGGCTGGACCCAGCCGATCATCGTCGGCCGCCACGCCTTCGGCGACCAGTACAAGGCCACCGACTTCCTGTTCCCCGGCAAGGGCACGCTGTCGAT
>JAQGIN010000467.1 GCA_028291125.1 Caulobacter sp. | reverse complement strand
ACGAGGATGTCCTGCAGATTGGCGCGGGCCCGGCTGACGCGGCTCTTGATGGTGCCGACGGCGACGCCGCAGATCTCGGCGACGTCCTCGTAGGACAGGCCGGCGGCGCCGACCAGGATCAGGGCCTCGCGCTGGTCGGTGGGCAGACGGGCCATGGCGCAGCGCAGGTCGTTGAGCTCCAGGGCCTTGGTCGGATCGGACACCGCCACCAGGGTCTGCTCGGCCACGTCCTGGTCGAGCGAGCACGACCGCCACGAGCGGCGCTTCTCCGACAGGAACTGGTTGCGCAGGATCATGAAGGTCCAGGCCTTCAGATTGGTGCCGGGGGTGTAGCCGTCGCGCGACTTCCAGGCCTTGAGCAGGGCGTCCTGGGCCAGGTCGTCGCCGTGCACGGGATTGAGGCACAGGGATCGGGCGAAGGCGCGCATCGACGGGATGAGCGCGGTGAGATCGCGCTGGAAGGCCTTGTCCTGCTCGCTGACAGTGGTCATTTCGCTGGTCCCCGACACGCAGCCTCGTAGGTCGCTGCCCAGTAACAACGTCGAACTTCGCCATAAGCTCCGCTTCGGCGGGCCGCCGTGAAAATAAACCTTGGCGGGCCGCGAGCCGGCGAGCCTCGATTGCCACCCCGCTTATTATCATATAATTGGCGAAGCAGGTTGAACCCGGCTTCGCGGGCCGGAGCGTGTAAGGATCGTGATGCGGCGGAAGAACCGGGACCGACAAGGCTCCAGCGACGCGTTGCGCCAGGCGGCGTCATGCCAAATGGCGCTATGATGGACGCGCCGATCCGCATCTTCGGCGACTGGGGCACCTCGCGCCTGCGGCTCTATCTGCGCCAGGGCAAGTCGGTGCTCGACGGCCGCGACGGCCCGGGCGTCGGGGCCCTGACCGCCTCGCCCGAGGCCACCTTCCTCGAGCTGATCAAGCCGTGGCGCGAAGCCCGTCCGGAGTCGGCCCTGCTGTGCGGCATGGTCGGGTCGCGCAACGGCTGGGTCGAGGCCCCCTACGCCTCCTGCCCGGCCGGCCCCGACGAGCTGCGGGCCCGGATGGTCCGGTTCGAGGCCGACGGCCTGCCGGTGGCCATCGTCCCCGGCCTATCCTGCGTCAATCCGCTGGGCGGTCCCGACGTGCTGCGCGGCGAGGAGACCCAGATCTTCGGGGCCCTGGCCCAGCATCCCGATCTCAAGGCCGGCCGTCACCTGCTGGCCCTGCCCGGCACCCACACCAAGTGGGCGGTGGTCGAGGACGGCCGGCTGGTCACCTTCCTCACCGCCCCGGTCGGCGAGCTGTTCGCCCTGCTGCGCGACCACTCCACCCTGGCCAAGGCGGCGGCGGGCGACGCCCAGGCCTCCGCCGCCGGTTTCGCCCTCGGTCTGAAACGCCAAGCCGAAGCCGGCCCGGCCAGCCTGCCGCACCTGCTGTTCGAGACCCGCAGCCGGCAGTTGCTGGACGGCTTGCCTGCGGCCGACGCCATGGGCTTCCTGTCGGGCCTGCTGATCGGGGCCGACGTGGCCGGGGCGGCGGCCTGGTTCGGCGACGCCGCCAAGGTGGTGCTGATCGGCGACCCGGCCCTGACCGACCTCTATGCGAAGGCCCTGGCCGCGCGCGGCGTCGCCGCCCTGCCGCTGGACGGCGAGGCGGCGGTGCTCGCCGGCCTGCTGGCCCTGTCCCGCGAACCGACGGGTGAGATCCATGCCCTGGCCTGACGGCGCCCCGCCCATCGTCGCCATCCTGCGCGGCGTCACCCCCGACGCCGTGGTCGACATCGCCGCCGCCCTGATCGAGGCCGGGATCACCGCCATCGAGGTGCCGCTGAACTCGCCCGATCCGCTGGTCAGCATCGAACGCCTCTGCGCCGCCCATGGCGCGGTCGCCCTGTGCGGGGCCGGCACCGTGCTCAGCCCCGAGGCGGTGGACGCGGTCGCCGCGGTCGGCGGCCGACTGATCGTCACCCCCAACACCGACGCCGCCGTCATCGCCCGCGCCGTGGCCCTGGGCCTGACGGTGATGCCCGGCTTCGCCACCCCGACCGAGGCCCTGGCGGCCTACAAGGCCGGGGCCCGCAGCCTGAAGCTGTTCCCGGCCGGCGGTTTCGGCCCCGGCCATCTGAAGGCGGTCGGCGACATCCTGCCCAAGGACGTCCAGGTGTTCGCGGTCGGCGGGGTGGGGGCGGCCAATCTTGGTCCGTGGCTGGAGGTCGGCGTCGCCGGCTTCGGGGTCGGGGGCGAACTCTATCGGCCAGGTCATAGCCCGGCCGAGGTGGGCGACAAGGCCCGCCATCTGGTCGCGGCCTGGCGACGCCAGACCGCGACCTAGCTCAAAGAAGCGCAACAACAAGACACCCTGGGGAGGGAAAACACAGTGACTCTAGCGCCCGTCGATATCGCCGTTCTGGCGGTCTACGCCGTCGCCATCTTCGGCCTGGCCCAGTGGGTCTCGCGCGACAAGGCCGGCCACCAGAAGAACAGCACCGACTATTTCCTGGCCGGCAAGGCCCTGCCCTGGTGGGCGATCGGGGCGTCGCTGATCGCCGCCAACATCTCGGCCGAGCAGATCATCGGCATGTCGGGATCCGGCTACGCCATCGGCCTGGCCATCGCCTCCTACGAATGGATGGCGGCCCTGACCCTGCTGATCGTCGGCAAGTTCTTCCTGCCGGTGTTCCTGCGCAACGGCGTCCACACCATGCCGCAGTTCCTGGAGCAGCGGTACGGCCCCAGCGTGCGGACGATCATGGCGGTGTTCTGGCTGGGTCTGTACGTGTTCGTGAACCTGACCTCGATCCTGTGGCTGGGCTCGATCGCCATCCACACCGTGGCCGGGGTCGACCAGATGTGGGCGCTGGCGGCGATCGGCGTCTTCGCCCTGGCCTATCAGCTGTGGGGCGGACTGAAGGCCGTGGCCCTGACCGACATCGTCCAGGTGGCGCTGCTGGTCACCGGCGGCCTGATCATCGTCTATCTGTCGCTGGACAAGATCGGCGGCGACGGCGGGGTGCTGGGCGGCTTCCACACCCTGACCCAGCGTTTCCCCGAGAAGTTCGACATGATCCTGTCGCGCGACAACCCGCACTACAAGGACCTGCCGGGTCTGTCCGTGCTGATCGGCGGCATGTGGATCATGAACATCAGCTATTGGGGCTTCAACCAATACATCATCCAGCGGGCGCTCGGCGCCAAGGACCTGGCCGAGGCCCAGAAGGGCATCGCCCTGGCCGCCTATCTGAAACTGCTGATGCCGGTGATCGTCGTGCTGCCGGGCATCGCCGCCCTGATGCTGGTGCCCAATCTGGCCAAGCCCGACCAGGCCTATCCGGAGATGATGAAGCTGCTGCCGCCCGGCCTGCTGGGCCTGGTGTTCGCCGCCCTGATCGCGGCGATCGTCGCCTCGCTGGCCGCCAAGATCAATTCGATCGCCACCATCTTCACCCTCGACGTCTACGCCAAGGCGCGGCCGACGGTCTCCGAGCGCCACTTGGTGACGGTGGGCCGGATCACCGCCGTCGTCGCGGTGGCCATCGGCATCGCCACCGCCAGGCCGCTGCTGGGCGGGGCCGAGCAGGCCTTCCAGTTCATCCAGGACTTCACCGGCTTCTTCACCCCCGGCATCGTGGTGATCTTCATGCTCGGCCTGTTCTGGAAGCGGGCGACCACGGCCAGCGCCCTGGTGGCGGCGATCGGCGGGGCGGCCCTGTCGGGGGCGTTCTTCTTCGCCAACAAGCTGGGCTATTTCGAGATGCCGTTCATGAACCGGGTGGGGCTGGTGTTCCTGATCACCCTGGCGGCGGCGGTGATCGTCTCGCTGGCGGCGCCGCAGAAGACGGTGGTCAATGTCGTCACCCTCGAAGGCGTCTCCTACAAGACCACCCCGGCCTTCAACATCGCCGGGATCGGGGTGATCCTGATCCTCATCGCCCTCTACGCCACCTGGTGGTGAGCATGAACGCGCCGATCGCCGTCATCCCCGCCCAGGACGTCCTGGGCGAGGGACCGGTTTGGGACGTCGACACCCAGCGCCTGCTGTGGACCGACATCCAGTCGCGGGTGCTGCGCCGGTACGATCCGGCCAACGGCGCGGTGGAGACCTTTCCGGCCCCCGAGCGGATCGGCGCGATCGGCCTGTTGCCCGGCGAGGCCGACCGCGTGGTCGCCGCCTTCGAGACCGGCTTTGGCCTGTTCGACCTGAAGACCGGCGCGGTCGACTGGTTGGCCCGGCCCGAGACCGAGGCCAACGGCCGCCGCTTCAACGACGGCCGCGTCGATCGCCAGGGCCGGTTCTGGGCCGGGACCATGGTCGAGGACCGGGCCCTGCGGCCCCAGGCCACCGCCGCCCTGTGGCGGCTGGACGCCGACGGCGCGGCGTCGATCCAGGTGGCGGGCGTGCAGATCGCCAACGGCCTGGCCTTCAGCCCGGACGGGGCGACGCTGTACTTCGCCGACTCCCTGGAACGGCGCATCGACGCCTACGACCTCGACGCCGCGACCGGGACGCTCGCCAACGGCCGGCCGTTCGCCGCGGTCGAGGTGGGCGGGCCGGACGGCGGGACGGTCGACGCCGAGGGCCATGTGTGGAGCGCGCGCTGGGGGGCCGGGACGGTGGTCCGCCACGCCCCGGACGGGCGCGTGGTCCAGACCCTGCGGCTGCCAGTCTCGCAACCCACCTGCATGGCCTTCGGCGGTCCGGACCTGACCCATCTGTATGTCACCACGGCGCGGGACGAGCTGACGCCGGCGCGGCTGGCGCAAGAGCCGAGCGCCGGCGACATTTTCGTGTATGAGGTCGCTGTTCCGGGCTTGGCCGAAGCGCGGTACACAGGCGCGCTCCCGACCGCCGCCGCCTTACAGGAAGACCTTCGCTGATGCGTACTCCGCCTGGCCAAAGTCTGACCTACGGTCTCGTGGAAGCGCTCGGCCAGGCCATCGTCACCGGCGACTACAAGGTCGTCGGCTTTCCGACCGAGGGCGAGCTGTCCAAGCAGTTCGGGGCCAGCCGCACCGTCACCCGCGAGGCGGTGAAGATGCTCACCGCTAAGGGCCTGCTCAGCGCCCGGCCGCGCCACGGCACGGTGGTCGAGCCCGAGGACGAGTGGAACCTGCTCGATCCCGACGTGCTGCGCTGGATGCTGGAGCGCAAGTTCTCGCTGCGCCTGCTGGCCGACTTCACCGAGATGCGGCTGGGCATCGAGCCGGCCGCCGCCGCCCTGGCCGCCCGCAACGCCGACGACGCGGCCCTGGAGGAGATCCGCCGCGGCCTGGGGCGGATGAACGCCGCCGCCGACGGCGAGGACGACGCCCTGACGGCCGACATCGCCTTCCACATCGCCGTGCTCAACGCCACCAAGAACCCGTTCTATCGCGAGCTGCACGAACTGGTGAACACCGCCCTGCGGATCTCGATCCGCTTCACCAACCGCATCCAGGGTCGCACCGCCAGCATTCCGCAGCACCAGGCGGTGGCCGACGCCATCATCGCCCGCGACGCGCCGGCCGCCCAGGCGGCCATGCACGCCATCATCGTCGACGTGCTGGAGCTGATCCGCGCCGCCTCGCCCTCGACGGAGTCGGCCATCGCCCGCCGCGAGGGCTAGAAAAGCGACAGAAGCGTGAAATGACAACGCTGACTTGCTTGAAAACGCACGGGCGCCTTGCTCCTGCGCGTACGAGTCCTACACTCAGGTTCATGGACGAGGGGGCTCACGACCTGGCTGGCCAAGCCACCGACATCGAGCGGTTGACGCCGCGCGAGCGCGACTGCCTGAGCCTGGTCGATCAGCACATGAGCTCCAAGCAGATCGCCCGCGCCCTGGGCCTGTCCAAGCACACCGTCGACTGGCACGTGGACAAGGCCCGCAAGCGGCTCGGCGCCGCCGATCGCTACGAGGCCGCGCGCCTGGTTTCGGTCCATGTCAGGGGCGCCCCCCCTCCGATCGCGTCAGGGTCCCACACGGCCCGGCTGGCCCCGGCCCCTTCCTCGCCCCCTTCTGGCGGCGTCAAGGAAGGAGCCCACCATGATCGAACTGTCAGACCGCCAGAAGGAGGCCATCCGCCAGGCGCTGAACACGCGCCAGGAGGTGAGCCTGTTTCATCAGACCTGGCCGGCCCGCAACGCCATCGAGGCGCCGACCCCGGGCTTCACCTGGGCGCAGTTGGAACGCCAATTTTCCAGCCTGGCGGCGACGCCGCAGAGCGCGGCTATGGCGCAGGATTTGGTGCGGGCCACGCGCAAGCAATCGCGCTTCAAGCCCTCCGAGATGGTGCTGCGCGAAATCCTCTGCATCGCCAGCGTGCTGATGGACGAGACCTTCCTGGCGGATGGTTCGGATTTGGGGGAGGCGTCAATGACCTAAGCCTCCTTCAACGCGTCGGTTTCGTCGCCGCCATCATGATCCTGACCGCCCTGGCGTTCGGGTCGCTGCTGACGGGACTGGAAGCCCTCCGCAACCTCTTCTAGCGCTTCCAGCGCCGCCCCCAGCGTCGCGTCGGGCTGCGCACCCTTTCCCCCAAATGCGAACTGCGTCGGCTCGCCGACGCCAGGAGGCTCCCATGCTCAAAGAACGCCGCAAGGCCGCCGAAACGGTGGCCACCGCCTTGTTCGCCGCCGAACGGGCGATCGATCAGGCGATCTCCTGCACCGCCAATCTCGCCGGTGTGATGCCGATCTCGCGCGCCGAGGCCAATCTGTCGGCCATGGTCGGCCAGGACGCCTTGACCGACGCCATCGAGACCATGCGCGCCCTCGGCCAGGCCCGGCAGAGCATCATCAACACCCACAAGCAGCTCAGCCTCACCCAGCACGACATCGGCCTGTCGGCGGTGTCGTTCGGCGACAGCGGCGAAAAGCCCGCCGTCCTGACCGAAGGGCGCCGTCGCGCCGCCACCCTGGTCCGCGCCGCCTGATCCCGTGGGGGGCCGACGACGCTCGCGCCGGCGAAAAATGGCCTAGACTGCGCCGACGCGATCCAGCCAAGGCCCCCCACGCCCATGTTCTTCACCACCCTGTACCAGCAGAGCGTGCTGATCTTTCTGATCCTGTCCTGCGTCCTGGCGCTGTGGTGGGGAGAGCGGACCGAACGGATCGCGGCGGTGGCGATGTTCGTCGCCTGGATCGCCACCCCGTTCGCGGCCAATCCCGAGCGTTGGAGCGCGCCGCAATACGGCGTCCTGATCGTCGACCTCGCCCTGCTGGCGGTGCTGGCCATCATCAGCGTCCGCACCGATCGCTGGTGGCCGCTGTGGGCGACGGCGTTTCACGCCGTGGGGATCTGCATCCACATCGTGGTGATGGTCGACCCGAAGGTGTGGCCGCGGGCCTATTTCTTCGCCGGCGGCATCTTCGGCCGCCTGACCCTGATCGCCCTGGTCGTCGGGGCGGTGAACGTCCACCGCCGCAAGCGCCGGCTGGAACGCGCGACCGCCGACCCCATCGCCTCGACCTGAAGCGACGGGATCGGCGTCCGGCCTATTTGCGGGCCGCCAGGATGTCGTCCAGCCGGGCCGGCGCGCCGGCGATGCGCTCCAGCCGCGGATAGCGCGCGCCGCCCGCATAATCGATCTTCACCGTCCGGTAGCGCTCGCCATCCTTGACCAGCAGCTCGACCGGCTTGGCCCCGGGCTTGATGGTGGCCTTGA
>JAQGIN010000456.1 GCA_028291125.1 Caulobacter sp. | reverse complement strand
GAGCCCCACGCCTTGCGCCGGCCGCTCCCCGCCCCCATCTCCCGCCTCGCCCCCGAAAATCACGACGCCGACGGACCCGCTCGCCGGATTGTGAAGCCCTTTTGGCGGGCGCCCCTGTGCTAAAGCCGCGCAGCGGGGCGGCAGCCTCTTCCAAAGCCGCCGCGTTTCCATATCTAATCCAATAAGGCGGACGTTGAGTCCGCCGGGAGAAAGCGGTCGATGGCCGAGCGAAAGCAAGGCGGACAGAACAACGGCGCGGGGTCGTCGGTCGTCACGGAAGTGAAGCCGAAGACACAGAAGCCCTCGCTGTATCGCGTGCTGATTCTGAACGATGACTACACGCCGATGGAATTCGTCGTCTACGTTCTGGAACGGTTCTTCAACAAGTCGCGCGAAGACGCGACCCGCATCATGCTTCACGTCCATCAACACGGCGTCGGGGTCTGTGGCGTCTTCACCTACGAAGTCGCCGAAACCAAGGTCGCCCAAGTCATCGATTCCGCTCGCAGGCATCAGCACCCGCTGCAGTGCACCATGGAAAAGGACTGAGGAGCCCCATTTGCCCTCTTTTTCGCGCCCTCTCGAAGAATCCCTCCACCGCGCCGTGGCTTACGCCAATCAGCGTAAGCACGAATACGCGACCCTCGAGCACCTGTTGCTCTCCCTCACCGACGACGATGACGCCGCCGGCGTCATGCGCGCCTGCGACGTCGACCTGACCGCGCTGAAGAAGAGCCTCGTCACCTATCTCGACGTCGAGCTGTCGTCCCTGGTCGTCGACGACGAGGAAGACGCCAAGCCCACGGCCGGCTTCCAGCGCGTGATCCAGCGCGCCGTGATCCACGTCCAATCCTCGGGCCGCGAGGAAGTCACCGGCGCCAACGTGCTGGTGGCGATCTTCTCGGAACGGGAAAGCCACGCCGCCTACTTCCTGCAAGAGCAGGACATGACCCGCTACGACGCGGTGAACTTCATCGCCCACGGCATCGCCAAGAAGGCCGGCGCCTCCGAGCCCAAGGTGGCCAAGGGCGCGACGGTCGAGGAAGATCAGGAAAAGCCCAACACCAAGACCGGCGGCGAGGCCCTCGAGGCCTATTGCGTCGATCTCAACGAGAAGGCCCGGCAGGGCAAGGTCGATCCGCTGATCGGCCGCGCCGCCGAGGTCGAGCGGGCGATCCAGATCCTCTGCCGGCGGACCAAGAACAACCCGCTGCTGGTGGGCGAACCCGGCGTCGGCAAGACCGCCATCGCCGAGGGCCTGGCCCGCAAGATCATCACCCACCAGGTTCCCGAGGTCCTGGCGGAAGCCACCATCTTCTCGCTCGACATGGGCGCGCTGCTGGCCGGCACCCGCTATCGCGGCGACTTCGAGGAACGCGTCAAGCAGGTGGTCAAGGAACTCGAGAACCACCCTAACGCGGTGCTGTTCATCGACGAGATCCACACGGTGATCGGCGCCGGCGCCACGTCGGGCGGGGCGATGGACGCCTCCAACCTGCTGAAGCCGGCCCTGGCCTCGGGCAGCCTGCGCTGCATGGGCTCGACCACCTACAAGGAGTTCCGCCAGCACTTCGAGAAGGATCGGGCCCTGGTCCGGCGCTTCCAGAAGATCGACGTCAACGAGCCGACGGTGGAAGACACCGTGAAGATCCTCAAGGGGCTGAAGAGCTACTACGAGGACTTCCACAAGCTGAAATACACCAACGAGGCCCTGCGGGTCGCGGTCGAGCTGTCGGCCAAGTACATCACCGACCGCAAGCTGCCGGACAAGGCGATCGACGTGATCGACGAAGCCGGCGCCGGCCAGATGCTGCTGCCCGAGAGCCGTCGCAAGAAGGTCCTCGGCGTCAAGGAGATCGAGGCCGTCGTCGCCAAGATCGCCCGCATCCCACCGAAATCGGTCAGCAAGTCCGACACCGAGTCGCTGCGCGAGTTGGAAGCCGATCTGAAGCGCGCGGTGTTCGGCCAGGAGGACGCTCTGGCTCAACTGTCCTCGGCCATGAAACTGGCCCGGGCCGGCCTGCGCGACGCCGACAAGCCGATCGGCTCGTTCCTGTTCAGCGGCCCGACCGGCGTCGGCAAGACCGAGGCCGCCAAGCAGTTGGCCTCGACGCTCGGCATCGAGATGATCCGCTTCGACATGTCCGAGTACATGGAGCGCCATACCGTGAGCCGCCTGATCGGCGCCCCTCCCGGCTATGTCGGCTATGACCAGGGCGGCCAGCTGACCGACGCCGTCGACCAGCACCCGCACGCGGTCGTGCTGCTCGACGAGATCGAGAAGGCCCACCAGGACGTCTACAACATCCTGCTGCAGGTCATGGATCACGGCGTGCTGACCGACTCCAACGGCAAGAAGGTAGATTTCAGGAACGTCATCCTGATCATGACCACCAACGCCGGCGCCTCCGACGCCCAACGCCAGTCGATCGGCTTTGGACGCGACAAGGTGCAGGGTGAAGAAGAGGCCGCCCTCAAGCGCCTGTTCACGCCGGAGTTCCGCAACCGCCTCGACGCGGTGGTGGCCTTCAAGTCGTTGACCCCGGACGTCATCCGCCAGGTGGTGCACAAGTTCGTCATGCAGATGGAGGCCCAGCTGGCCGACCGGAACGTGACGATCGAACTGAGCGACGACGCGGCCGACTGGCTGGCCAAGAACGGCTTCGACGAGCTCTACGGCGCCCGCCCCCTGGGCCGGGTGATCCAGGAGCACATCAAGAAG
Source organism: Caulobacter sp. (assembly GCA_028291125.1). Lineage (GTDB taxonomy): Bacteria > Pseudomonadota > Alphaproteobacteria > Caulobacterales > Caulobacteraceae > Caulobacter. The sequence continues at coordinate 1,045 of JAQGIN010000456.1, read as the reverse complement.
CCGCTGGCCGACGACATCCTGTTCGGACGCCTGGTCCGCGGCGGTCACGTCAAGATCCTGCTCAAGGACGGCAAGATCGCCTTCGACATCGAGGAAGGCCCGGCCGCCGGCAAGGCGACCAAGCCCGACACGGTCGAGCCGGTCCTGGCCGACTAGAAACCACGGAGAGGCCCGGAGCGATCCGGGCCTCTTTTGGTTTCGAAGGCTCGCGGATGACGGTGGACAAAACGGGAACAAACGGTTAGGTTGCGACCATGACCGCGATGACCTTCGACACCCTGGAAGCTTCCAAGCGCCTGCGTGACGCGGGACTCGACGAGCGCGCGGCGGAGGCGATCGTCGAGCTCGTCCAGCAGTCGACGGACTGGCCCGATATCAGCCACTTGGCGACCAAGGCCGATATTCGCGACGTGCTGGTCAAGGCGGACTTGGCCAATCTTGCGACCAAGGCTGATATCCGAGACATGGTCATGAAGACGGATATCCGAGACATGGTGGTCAAGGCCGACTTGGCCAACCTGGCGACCAAGGCCGATATGCGCGACATGGTGGTCAAGGCCGATATTCAGGACATGCTGGTCAAGGCCGATATCCGGGACATGGCGACAACGGGCGAAATCGCCCTGTTGCGGGTCGAGGCGAAACGCGACATCGCGGAGCTCGAGATTCGTCTGGGCGACAAGATTCGCCAGCAAACCTGGGCCGTGCTCGGCGGCGTGGCGACGATTGTTATGCTCGCCACCACGATCATCAAGCTCGTGCCCTGATCAGGGAATGGCGTCGGCGATCAAGGCCGCCGTCGCCTTCAGCTCCTCGACATCGGCCATCTCCGCCCCGTGCCGGCCCAGGGCCACGCCCTCGTAACGGGGAATGATGTGGAAATGCAGATGGAACACCGTCTGGCCGGCCGCCGTCCCATTGAACTGGGTGACGACGATGCCGTCGGGCTTCAGCGCCGTCTGCACCGCCCGCGCCACCTTCTGGGCCGCGCCGATCAGCCGGCCCAGGGCCTTGGGCTCGGCGTCGAGCAGGTTGCGGGCCTTGG
>JAQGIN010000450.1 GCA_028291125.1 Caulobacter sp. | reverse complement strand
ATGTCGGCGATGGTCTTGCCCTTGAACAGCACTTCCAGGGTTTCGCGGTTGTAGCGCTTGCCCTTGCAGACGTCGCAGGTGACGTAGACGTCGGGCAGGAAGTGCATCTCGATCTTGATCAGGCCGTCGCCCTGGCAGGCCTCGCAGCGGCCGCCCTTGACGTTGAAGCTGAACCGGCCGGGGCCGTAGCCGCGGGCCTTGGATTCCGGCAGCTGAGCGAACCAGTCGCGGATCGGCCCGAAGGCGCCGGTATAGGTGGCCGGGTTCGAGCGCGGGGTGCGGCCGATCGGGCTCTGGTCGATGTCGATGACCTTGTCGAAATTCTCCAGCCCCTCGATGCGCTCGTGCGGGGCCGGGGCGTCGCTGGCGTTGTTCAGGCGACGGGCGGCGGCCTTGTACAGGGTCTCGACGGTGAAGGTCGACTTGCCGCCGCCGGACACGCCGGTGATGCAAGTGAAGGTGCCGACCGGGATTTCGCCGGTGACGCCCTTGAGGTTGTTGCCGGTGGCGCCGATCACCCGCAGCATCTTCTTCTTGTTGATCGGCCGCCGCTCTTCCGGGACGGCGATCTCGCGCACGCCGGTCAGGTACTGGCCGGTGATGCTGGCCGGATTGGCCATGATGTCGGCCGGCTTGCCCTCGGCGACGATCTCGCCGCCGTGCACGCCCGCCGCCGGGCCCATGTCGATGACATAGTCGGCGGTGAGGATGGCCTCCTCGTCGTGCTCGACCACCAGCACCGAATTGCCCAGGTCGCGCAGGCCTTGCAAGGACGTCAGCAGCCGGGTGTTGTCGCGCTGGTGCAGGCCGATCGACGGCTCGTCGAGCACGTACAGCACGCCGGTCAGGCCCGAGCCGATCTGGCTGGCCAGGCGGATGCGCTGGCTCTCGCCGCCCGATAGCGTGCCCGAGCCACGCGACAGGTTCAGATAGTCCAGCCCGACATCGACCAGGAACCGCAGGCGGTCATTGATCTCCTTCAGGATCCGCCGGGCGATCTCCATCTGCTTGTCGCTGAACTGGCTCTCCAGGCCGGCGAACCAGTCCTTGGCCGGGCGGATGGCCAAGCCGGAGACCTCGGCGATGTCCATGCCGGCGATCTTCACCGCCAGGGCCTCGGGTCTCAGGCGCTTGCCGTGACAGACCTCGCACGGGGTGTCGGACTGATAGCGGCCCAGCTCCTCGCGCACCCAGCTGGAATCGGTCTCGCGCCAGCGCCGCTCGAGATTGGGCAGCACGCCCTCGAACGGCTTGGCCACCTCGTATTTGCGGGCGTTGTCGTCATAGGTGAACTTGATCTTCTCGCCCTTGGAGCCCTGCAGGATCACCTCGCGGGCGGTCTCGGGCAGCTTGTGCCAGGGCTCGTCCATCGAGAAGCCGTAGTGCCGGGCCAGGGCCTGCAGGGTCTGGGTGTAGAGCGGCGACGGACCGCGCGACCACGGGGCCACCGCGCCCTTATGCAGGGTCTTGTCCTTGTCGGGAATGACCATGTCGGCGTCGAAGGCCAGCTTGGCCCCCAGGCCGTCGCAGGTGGGGCAGGCGCCGGCCGGGTTGTTGAACGAGAACAATCGCGGCTCGATCTCGGCGATCGAGAAACCGCTGACCGGGCAGGCGAAGCGTTCGGAGAACAGCAGTCGCCGCGGCTCCTTCTCACCGTCCTCGACGGTGGCCCACTCGGCCACCGCTAGACCGTCGGCCAGGCGCAGGGCCTGCTCGATGGATTCCGCCAGGCGCTGTTCCAGGTCGGGCTTGGTCACCAGCCGGTCGACCACTACGTCGATGTCGTGCTTGAACTTCTTGTCGAGGGTGGGGGCGTCCTCGATCGGATAGAAGTCGCCGTCGATCTTCAGCCGCTGGTAGCCGGCCTTCTGCCACTCGGCGATCTCCTTCTTGAACTCGCCCTTGCGGTCGCGGACCACGGGGGCGAGCAGATAGAGCCGGGTGCCCTCGGGCAGGGCCATGACCTTGTCGACCATCTGGCTGACGGTCTGGCTCTCGATCGGCAGGCCGGTGGCCGGCGAATAGGGAATGCCGACCCGCGCCCACAGCAGGCGCATGTAGTCGTGGATCTCGGTGACGGTGCCGACCGTCGAGCGCGGATTGCGCGAGGTGGTCGTCTGCTCGATGGAGATGGCCGGCGACAGGCCTTCGATCAGGTCGACGTCGGGCTTGCTCATCAGCTCCAGGAACTGGCGGGCGTAGGCCGACAGCGACTCGACATAGCGGCGCTGGCCCTCGGCGTAGATGGTGTCGAACGCCAGCGAGCTCTTGCCCGAGCCCGACAGGCCGGTGAGCACCACCAGCTCCCCGCGCGGGATGTCGACATTGACGTTCTTCAGATTGTGTTCGCGCGCGCCGCGCACACGAATGAAGTTCAGTTGTTCGGCCATGTTTTCCGGAACGCTGAGGCCGCGGGGAGGATGCGGCGCGACGGCTATATGTAGGGCGTGGAGCGGGGATTAACACAAGAACAATGTGCGAACAAACGCTGAGTCGCCCGACGCCCTCGGCGCCCTGCTGACACTAGGTGTCAGCAGGGCCGTCCCCCTGGCCCCCGGGCCGGGTTTGGAGGAGGCTGGCGGCGAGACGAGAGGAGCCTCCGCCATGTCCCGCTTCGCGCCCCGCACCCAGCTGGAGACCCACGAGGTCGTCAACCAGCCGCCGGCCCTGATCGACCGAAACTTCTACGAGGCCGACCTGGCCCTGCGCGAAGGGGCGACGCGCGAGGGCGGGGTGTGGGTGGACGCGCCGCTGTCGGCCCTGGGCGAGGCGGTCGGGTCCGAGGCGGTTCTGGAGCTGGGCGAGGCGGCCAACCGCTACCCGCCGGAGCTGACGGTGTTCGACCGCTACGGCCGCCGCCTGGACGAGGTGCGGTTCCATCCCAGCTACCACCAGCTGATGACCCTGGCCATGAACCACCGGGTCCATGACATCGCCTGGACGGCCGGGCCGGGCGGCCATGTCGCCCACGCCGCCCTGCTGGCCCTGTTCACCCAGGCCGAGGCCGGGGTGATGTGTCCGATGAGCATGACCTACGCCGCGGTCCCGGCCCTGCGCCACCAGAGGGACGTCACCGAGCCCTGGTTGGGCAAGCTGATCGGCGGCCACTACGACCGCGCTCTGCGGCCGATCGCCGACAAGCGCGGGATCACCCTGGGCATGGCCATGACCGAGAAGCAGGGCGGCAGCGACGTGCGGGCCAACAGCACCAAGGCCTATCCGCTGGAGGCCGGCGGCGGCCTGTATCGCCTGGTTGGCCACAAGTGGTTTTGTTCGGCCCCGATGAGCGACGGCTTTCTGACCCTGGCCTATGCCGGCGGCGGCCTGACCTGTTTCCTGGTCCCACGCATCGCCCCCGACGGGACGCGCAACGGCGTCCAGCTGATGCGGCTGAAGGACAAGCTGGGCAACAAGTCCAACGCCTCGGCCGAGATCGAATATCACGACGCCGTCGCCTGGCGGATCGGCGAGGAAGGGCAGGGGGTGTCGGTGATCATCGACATGGTCCACCACACCCGGCTCGACACCATGGCCGCCAGCCTGGGGATCATGCGCCGGGCCCTGGCCGAGGCGGTCAATCACGTCGCCGGCCGCCGCGCCTTCCAGAAGACCCTGATCGACCAGCCGGCCATGCGGGCGGTGGTCGCCGACCTGGCCCTGGAATACGAGGCCGCCGCCGCCCTGACCCTGCGCGTGGCCCGCGCCTTCGACGCCACCGACGCCCAGGGCCGCGCCTTCGCCCGCCTGGCCGTGGCGCTGGGCAAATATTGGCTGACCAAGCGCGACCCGAACTTCGTCTATGAGTGCATGGAGTGCCATGGCGGCGTCGGCTACGTCGAGGAGACGCCGATGCCGCGGCTGTTCCGGGAGTCGCCGCTGAACGCCATCTGGGAAGGCTCGGGCAATGTCATCGCCCTGGACGTCCTGCGCACCCTGCGCAAGGAGCCGGCGGCGGTGGAGGCCTATCTGGCCGAGATCGGCGCGGCGCGCGGCGTCGACGGCCGCTTCGACGCCGCCGCCACCCGTCTGGCCGACCGGCTGGCCGGCGCTCCCGGCGAGGCCGAGGCCCGCCGCCTGACCGAGGACATGGCCCTGCTGCTGCAGGGGGCGCTGCTGGTCCGCCACGCCCCGCCGGCTGTCGCCGACGCCTTCGTGGCCAGCCGCCTGGCCGGCGACGGCGGCCGCGGCTTCGGAACCCTGTCGGCCGCCGCCGACCTCGACGCCATCGTTCGGCGCCAGGCCGAGCCGCTGGGGGTCTAGGCTCGGTCGATGCGGGCGGCGTAGCAGCCGGGCTTGGCGTAGTGGGCGTGCAGATAGGCGACGGCGGGGTCGGCCAGCAGGCGCTCGGCCAGGGCGGGCAGGTCCTGGCCGTCGACGACGTCGGCGTCGGTCATCATGCCCTCGGCGTCGAAGGCCCGCACCGACAGCAGGCGGCGGGCCAGGGCCGGCGGGACGGCGTCGCCGCGCCAGGCCGCTCGCGCCGCCTGGCGCACATAGATGGCGTGGGCGGCCCGGAACGGGGTGTTGGCCGGCTGGTGCTCGTAATTGATCAACAACACCGTCTCGCCGACCTCGGCGTCGTCGAGAGTGATGCGGCACGGATAGCCCGGCTTGGCGTCGACGACGACGCGGCGCGCCCCCAGGGCGGCGAGGGCCGCGTCGTCGAGGTCGAACAGCGGCGAGAAGGCGTCCAGCGGCAGGGGCGAGATGGCGAGGGTCATGGCGGCGGCTCCGGTTTCGAGCCGCCGATGTCGCCGATCCCGCCCGCCGCCGCCACCCGATCCTTGCGGTCTAGGCCTGCCGGTTGAGGGTCAGGGCGGTGGCCGTGTTGGCGTTGGCGTTGCGAGCGCTGGGGCCGTAGCCGACGCCGCTGCCGCGTTGACCGGCGATCTCCTCGGCGACGACGCGAACCAGGCCCTCGGTGATGGTCTTGGCCGCCTCGATGGCGCGGCCCTGGCGGGCCAGGACGGCGTCGAAGGCCTCGGTGGCGCGCACCAGGCGGCGGCGCTTCTCGGCCGACACCCCGGAGATCAGCTCCGGATTGTGCCGCACGCGCAGCGACTCGTGGCGGTACAGATTGGCCAGCTTGGCCGTCTCGTCGACATATTGCGCCGCCTCGTGCGGCCGCCGCGCCTCGAAGGCCTGGGCCTCCTTGGCGATCAGGTCCGTCAGGCGGTTGGTGAGAATGATCAACTGATCGACGCGGTCGTCGGCGTCGCTGGCGTGAATGGCCATTAGGACTCCTGGTTCAAACCTTGAAGCTTCAACATTTCGCGCTGCACGGAGTCGGCGACGCCGATCCCTCCGGCCTTGGTCACTTGCTTGGCGATGGACTCGGTGAGCAGGGACCGGAACATGTCCTCGCCCGCGCCGCCGCCGAACGGGGCCTCGGTCTTCACGCCCTCGAACATCGATTGCATCATCGACGACAGGAACGAGGCCTCGAACTTCTGGGCCGTGGCCTTGATCTGACCGCGCTTGGCCAGCTCGGCGGCCGAGGCGGCGGGCGTCCCGGCCAGGGCCTTGAGCGTGTCGATCGAAGGGCTGGCGAGCGAGGCGAGGGCGACCATCACATCACCTCGATGTCGGCTTGCAAGGCCCCGGAGGCCTTGATCGCCTGGAGGATCGAGATCATGTCGCGCGGCGTGACGCCCAGGGCGTTGAGGCCGCCGACCAGGCTCTTCAGCGAGGCCCCGCCGCCGAGGGTCAGCAGCTTCTTGCCGGTCTCCTCGTTGACGGTGACGTTGGACTGGGGAACCACCGCCGTCTGGCCCTGGCTGAACGGGGCCGGCTGGCTGACGGCCGGGCTTTCCTGAACCGAGATGGTCAGATTGCCCTGGGCGATGGCCACTTGGCTGATGCGGACGTCGTCGCCCATGACGATCACCCCGGCCACCTCGTCGATCACCACCTTGGCCGGCGAGTCCGGCTCGACCTCGATGCCTTCGATGGCGGTGACGAAGCTGATCATGTCCTGGCCGGGCGGCGGGCGGACGGCGACGATGGTCGGGTTCTGGGCCTGGGCGCTGCGCGGGAATTTGGCGTTGATGGCGTCGGCGATGCGGCGCGAGGTGGTGAAGTCGGGATTGCGCAGGGTCATGCGCAGCTCGCCCATATTGACCATCTGGAAGCCGGTCTCGCGCTCGATGATGCCGCCAGCGGCGATCCGGCCGGCGGTCGGCACGCCCTTGGTGATCGACGAGCCCGAGGCCCCGCCGGCCGAGACTGAGCCGGTCTGCACCGTGCCCTGGGCCACGGCGTAGGTCTGGCCGTCGGCGCCCTGCAGCGAGGTGACCAGCAGGGTGCCGCCCAGCAGGCTGCGGGCGTCGCCCAGCGTCGCCACCGAGACGTCGAGCCGCGAGCCGGGGGCCGAGAACGGCGGCAGGTTGGCGGTCACCATCACCGCGGCGGTGTTCTTGGTGTTGAGATTGCCGTCGCGGACATTGACGCCCTGGCGCTCAAGCATGGCCTCGAGGCTCTGCTTGGTCATCGGAGCGTTGCGCAGCGAGTCGCCGCTGCCATTGAGGCCGACGACGATGCCGTAGCCGATCAGCTGGTTCTCGCGCACGCCCTCGAAGGCGACGATGTCCTTGATGCGCGAGCTGGCCAGGACCGGGCTGGCGGTCAGGGCCGCGGCGGCCAGGGCGAGCCCGGCGACACCGAGGCTCAGCGAGCTAAAAAATGAACGACGCATGGATGTCCTGCACCTGGGGCATGTCCCCGGCTGCCGTCATGCGAGAAGCGGGCCAGAAAAAAGCCCAAGGAAATCAGGGAGAATTTCGGCAGCGCCGAGATGCCACAGTTGTTTCGGCAGTTTTTGCCCGGCATTAACCATACCGCAAGCGGCGCGTCGCAATGTCGGGCCGTAGCGTGTGGGAGCGGGCTGTCGCCATGAAGGTCTCGAGCACGAGCGGAGTCGGCGCCAGCGGAGCTCCCCGGGCCAAAGCTTCCGGTGGAAGCGGATTTTCGCTGCCGTCGGTCGGCGCCGCCAGCGGCGGCGGAAGCGTCGCTCAGGCCGGCGCCGTCGGCGGGGTCGGATCGCTGGACGCCCTGCTGGCCCTGCAAGCGGTGGGCGATCCGCTGGAGCGCCGCCGCCGCGCGGTGCGCCGGGCCGACAAGATTCTCGACGTGCTGGGCGAGGTGAAAGTGGCGCTGCTGGACGGCGACCTGTCGCCGGCCACGCTGGAGCGCTTGAGCCGGGCCGTGCGCGAGCAGCGCGAGGCCACCGAGGACCCCGGTCTCGAGGATATCTTGAATGAAATCGAGACCCGGGCGGCGGTCGAGATGGCCAAGCTTGAGCAATCCCGGCGCGCCGGTTGATCGCCAAACCGGTGTTCATGTCCGTGGCATGACGACCCTGCTCACGCGAGGTTCATTGAACACGGCCATTGTTTTGGTATAAGCGCCCACCCTACCCAGGGTGGGTTCAACGGGGCGTGAGGCGTAAATGCAAACGGCCACTGTTCTTGTCGGAGAGGCTGGTTATCGTCCGTCGGACGACGAGCCCTTCATGAACGAGCGTCAGCTTGAGTATTTCAAGCAGAAGCTTCTAAGCTGGAAAGAGGACATCCTCCGCGAATCTCGCGAGACGGTGTCGCATCTCCAAAAGGAAACCGAGAACCACGCCGATCTTGCTGATCGCGCGTCCTCGGAAACGGATCGGGCTCTTGAACTACGCACCCGAGACCGTCAACGAAAGCTCATCTCTAAGATCGACCAGGCGCTTCGCCGCATCGAAGACGGTTCCTACGGCTACTGCGAGGAAACCGGCGAACCGATCGGTCTGGCCCGTCTGGACGCTCGGCCGACGGCGACCCTGAGCCTCGAAGCCCAGGAACGCCACGAACGCCGCGAGCGGGTTCACCGCGACGACTGACCTTTGATCCGCAAGGATCGGACGTCCTGTACGGCTCCACGCTGACGTGTGGAGCCGTTTTTTCATTCCAGCGATGGGATTTGGAGCGCTTTGCCCTTGGCGGCGGAGCGTGGCGCACATCCGTGCTTTTCTAACGCGCGATATGGTGATCTTTTGCCGGCCGCGCCGACGCGACCTGGCTTCGAAGCCTCGGTCGCGGCGCGTCCCGTCCCGCCGCCCCTTCGAGAGCCCCAGACGATGATCCCCACCCGCCGCCATCTGCTTCTGAGCGCCGCCGCGCTCGGCGTCCTCGCCCCGCTGGGCGACCTGGCCCTGGCCCAAGACTCCGGCAAGCCCGTCGCCGATCCGCGCCTGGCCGCCCTGCTGGACGCCTTCGTCGAGGAGATCCTGACCGCCTCGCCCGAGCTGGCGACCTCGCTGGGCCTCGACAAGGGACCGCGCGCTGGGCTCAAGGCCAGGCTGTCGGACTATTCCGCCGCCGGCCGCAAGGCCGCGCTGGCGGCCTACGCCGCGCGGGTCCAGCGCCTGTCGGCGATCGACCGCGCCGGCCTCAAGGGCCGCGACGTGACGATCTATGACAGCGTGCTCTACGCCCAGAAGATGGGCGCGGAGGGGGCTCGCTTCGGCTACGGCGGCGACGGCGCCAATCCGTACATCGTCACCCAGCAAAGCGGCGCGGTGTCCGGGGTGCCGGAATTCCTCAACGCCCAGCACGGCATCGAGGCCGCCGCCGACGTCGCGGCCTACCTGTCGCGGATGGCGGCCTTCGCCGTCGCCATCGATCAGGAAAACGCCCGCATCGCCGAGGACGCCGCCAAGGGCGTCATCCCGCCGGACTACATCCTCGACAACGCCTTGGGCCAGCTGGCCGAGTTCCGCGCCCAGGCGCCGGGCGCCACCCGGCTGGTCGGCTCGCTGACCGAGCGGGCCAAGGCCAAGGGGTTGAGCGGCGACCACGAGGCCAAGGCCACGAGCATCGTCGCCACGGCGATCTTCCCGGCCATCGACCGGCAGATCGCCGCCCTCAAGGCCACCCGCGCCAAGGCCACCGACCAGGCCGGCGTCTGGAAGCTGCCGGACGGCGCCGCCTATTACGACTGGGCGCTGAAGAACGGCACCACCACCACCATGACCGCCGACGAGATCCACCAGATGGGCCTCGACCAGGGCGCGGCGATCGGCGCCCGCATGGACGCCATCCTCAAGGCCCAGGGCCTGAGCCAGGGTACGGTCGGCGAGCGGATGAGCGCCCTGACCAAGGACCCCCGCTTCCTGTACCCCGACAGCGAGGCCGGCCGGGCGCAGGTGCTGGCCTATCTCAACGACCGAATCGCCGCGATCCGGCTGCTGATGCCCAAGCTGTCGAAGATGAAGCTGAACGCCAATGTCCAGGTCAAGGCGGTGCCCAAGGAGATCCAGGCCGGCGCGCCCCAGGGCTATATGAACTTCGCCTCGCTGGATGGCTCGCGCCCGGCGATCTACTACATCAACCTGATGAACATCGGCAATTGGCCGAAGTTCACCCTGCCGACCCTGACCACCCACGAGGCCATTCCGGGCCACGCCTGGCAGGGGGCCTATCTGGCCGAGCGCGCCAACGAGATCCCGCTGATCATCTCGACCATGGGCTTCAACGCCTTCGTCGAGGGCTGGGCGCTGTACGCCGAGCAATTGGCCGACGAGATGGGCTATTACGACGGCGACCCCTTCGGCCAGCTCGGCTATCTGCAGGCCCAGCAGTTCCGCGCCTGCCGGCTGGTGGTCGACACCGGCCTGCACCACAAGCGCTGGACCCGCGACCAGGCGGTGACCTTCATGGTCACCACCACCGGCCGCGCCAAGCAGGCCATGACCAGCGAGGTCGACCGCTATTGCGCCAGCCC